>JBBTBY010000110.1 GCA_038043445.1 Spirochaetota bacterium | reverse complement strand
GTTCTTCAACGACCGCGAAGCGCTCGAGTATGCGTGAGAGGACGGCGGCGGCACGCGCATGACGCATCGTTTCGATGACGGCGATGACGGCATGGGTGATCCGCTGCGAGGGGGCGATATCGGCTGTGATCGATGGTATGAACCCGTTCGACGCCATCGATGCATAGAATGATCCCGGAAGCGTAACAAAAAAATCACACCAGTTGTCAGCATCTCTTTTTATGGTATGTTTCATGCCGGGAATGCGGAAGAGGACGCTCCCGGGGATCAATGTCCGATCCACGCCGTTCGCATCGGTATAGGTGCCGCTGCCGGAGAGGAGATAGAGCAGACGAAAATCATCGAGACATTGCGTGTCGGCAAGCGCATGGGGAGCGGGGGAATATATCCCTGCTGATAAAGCTGAAAGCCGTTTGCCGGAAACGATAAAGCTCACCCGATCGTTCGGCAATGCGGCACGGATCTCCCGTAGAGCGTTATCGTTCTGAGTGTTCACTGATACCAATTATGCCATACACACGCCAAAATTTCCATTCCCATTTTCCGCCGATGTGAGTATACTGTTACATTCCGTCGGAGGTGCTCCATGCGTATCCTTATCCTGCTTGTCAGCGTATGTGTCATGCTCCCCGCGGCCGGCTGGATGGATACTGAGCGGCAGCAGAGGCTTATTGTCGCCGTGCCGGCGAATACGCATGATACGCTCGTGCAAATACCGACATCGGCACTGCCAGGTTTCGAAAAGGCAGCACCGGCGTCGATACGGATATATGATGCCGACGCAAGCGCGCCGACGGCGATACGCCCCATATTCGAAGGAGGCTATCTCTTCTGGCCAACCGCGGCAGCGAAGACATATCATATCTACTACGCGCTTGCCGTGCATCCGTATACCGGAGCGGCGTGGGACGGAAAGACAGCGACAGATGCGATGGTATCCGTACCGGATTATGCGAAGGCCGCGTACGGGAAGTCGTGGGATTTTGACGACGGAGGAACGGCGAATATCCATGCGTGGGGGAATGCGCCTGAGAATATTCAGAACAAGACGGTGAACGACGGCATTCTGTCGTTCGATGCCGTCGGCGATCCATGGTTCACCTGGGGCGATATGTTCGGCGGAGGGCCGAAAGAGAACATCGATACTGCACGGTATACGACGCTCCTTATGCGTGTACGCCAGAGCGTGGATGCCGCACCGTGGCAGGTGTTCTGCCTTTCCGACAAAGCGGGTATTCAGAAATATGAATTCATCGTTCGGGGGAAGGATTGGCAGATCATACGGATACATCTGTCGCGGGACGCCAATTTCAAGGGCGTGCTCCGATCGATACGCATCGATCCGACCGACAAGCTTAATTCGCCCGCGCATGTCGAGATAGATTGGGTGCGGCTACTCCCTGCAGTCGACGCGACAGTGGGCGCAGCGGCAACAAGATATAACAGCACCGAACCCACGGCGGTCTCGCTCGCCGTAATGGACGGCATCGCTGGAGAGGCGGTGCCCCTGCAGATACAGGTGCAGGACGCGCAGAAAAAGCCGGTGGCATATGCGGATGTACGTATCACCCTGCGCCATGCCGGAACAAAAAGATCGTTCATCTACAACAGCATATCCCGTCAGGACGGATCGGCATCGCTCGTCATCACCAATACGCTTGCAGGATCGTATTCCGTGCGGGCGGCCTCGTCGCTTCAGCCGTCAGTCGAGGCGGTCAGGGATATGAAACTGTCACCTGCGGCGCGCGAAATAGTGCGCATATCGCTTTCCGGCAGAGGAACGTGGCACCCTGCGGACGGGAAATGGGTCATGTGCGTACGTGAAGGGGAATCGTTCCCGATACTGCCTCGCATCGCCGACCGTTTCGGGAATACGGTGGCGGAGAACGGTTCATTCACATGGCTCGATGCGGGAGGCGGAACACTCTCCGGCGGTACGGAATTCAGGAACGGTATCGCATCCGCATCGTACCGAGCTGCCGCGTCAGGGGAGATACAGCCGCAGTTCGCATCGCTTACGAGTGAACGTATTTTTGTTCATGTATCCCCGAGGCGTACGAAAAAGAACGCGATAACGCTGCTGAAGAACGGATATTATGGATATTCCGACGGCAGTGTGTTCCTGCCGCTGGGCGGTCATTATGCGAATTGGCCGCTCAAGCCGCCGGATTTCAAGGGCAACTTCGATCTTTTTCCCTGTAATCCAAAACCATTCCTTGCCGCGGTACCGTTCGATGAGAAGACGCGCGGCGATCTTACCCAGTGGTTCTCGCAGCTCTCGAACAACGGCGTCAATACGCTCCGGCTCATGCTCCGCAACATGGACCTCATCGGCAAAGTCGATGAGTCGCAGCTTGCCGCCGTGAAGGAATATATGGAGATAGCGCGCGGCTTCGGCATACATTTCATCGTCGTGCTGCTTGAGGATTATAAGAAGCCGCCGTACGTGAACCGAGAGATCATCGAGAAGATAGTGCTCCCGCATTTTCCCGACACGTCGTTCGATGATCATCCGGCATATCGGAAGCGTTTCTTCGTCGATAAGAACATCGCCCCGATGCGGTATGTGGATGCGGACGCGCGCCGATGCAAGCGTGAGTATCTTGCCGAACTGATACCGCATCTTGTTGATGTGCCGAACATACTCACGTACGAACTTGAAAATGAAATGCTGGGTGCCCCGGCATCGTGGATCAATGAGATGACCGCGGCGATAAAGGCCGTCGATCCGGTCACTCCGGTGTCGGCTTCCACGGGCGGCGGCGGACTTTTATCCGGCGATCCGTACTTTTTTACACGCGCTACTGCGGTGGACCTGTATACCTATCATCAGTATCCCACGCAGTCGGAGAAGACACGCGCGGACGCGCATGCGGCGACGCTTGCCGACGATGATATCGAGCTTGGAAATTTCATCAATACGCTTACCCGTTATGGGCGCGCCTGCAATAAGCCGGCGTTCCTCGGTGAAAGCGGATGGTTCGATAATTTTTTCAAGTCGGGTGACACGCCGCAGTATCTCCTCCGCGATATCGTATGGCTTGCGCTTGTCAACGACCCGGGACATTGCTTCTGGCTTTTCGGAGGCAATGAATCGTCCGTGTACCGGCCGGTGAAAGAGATAATGTCGCGCCTTGATCTTGCGACCTTCCGCCGCGACAAGGCCGATGCGGTCGTCGATGCATCACACAACGTCGGTGCCGATTACTATTACTATCAATCCAATCGCGCCGACTATTACGCGCTCCTCGCGCACAATCGCCGCGCGCTCGATGCCGGTGCTCACTTCGACTTTTCGCTTTCCGGAAGAAGCGGTACGCCGCTTGCGGAGAAGGCTCTGCCGACAGGGAAACAGTATGTTCGGGTGGGGAAGGGATATCAGGCCGCCATGGCTTTCGGCAATAATTATGAGCGTATACTTATCTACGCGCGCAATTATTCGGGGACCGAGATACTGAAACGCAATGATGCGACAAGGGGTTTCGGTGTCGCGCGCACACGTGCGAGCGCCGAGCTTTCGATATCGTTCAGCCTGCCGCATGCGTCATATACGCGATGGGTATACGATCTAGAGGGCGATGTACGGGAGGAGGAAGCCGCCGGTACTTCCGAGCTGACCGTGCCCGCGAGCGATCATGACTATGTGATAGTGCTCAGAAAAAAATAGCCGGCGAGTGACTTTTTCATCGGTACGTGCTACAATCGCCCCATGGAATCGCTCGCGATAATCGGCGGAAGCAACGGCTATCGGATAATATCCGAGGCGAAGATAACGTTCCTCGGGGAAAAGCGCATCACGACACCGTTCGGGAAGAGCGAGCCGATATTCATCATTCAGAACGATCCGATACCGGTATACTATCTTTCGCGGCACGGGCAGAAGGGCTATTCCATCGCGGCCCCCTTCGTCAATTACCGCGCGAACATCTATGCACTGAAAAAGCTCGGCGTTTCTTCCATAATAAGCTGGAGCGGCCCCGGCGCTATCGATACATCGTATCAGGTCGGCGATCTCGTTCTGCCGGAAGACATCCTCGATGAAACGCGCTATCGCGAGCGTACATTCTACAAAGGATCGGGCCTCGGTTTCGTGCGGCAGAATCCCGTGTTCTGTCCGACCATCAGATCATTCCTGAAAACTGTCATGGCGAAGATGAACGAGCCTGTGCGCGAGGGCGGCGTCTATGTGTGCACTGACGGCCCGCGTCTTGAAACGAAGGCGGAGATACGGAAATTCGCCTTGAGCGGTGCGTCGTTCGTCGGCATGACGCTTGCGCCGGAATGCTTTCTCGCACGTGAACTCGAGATGTGTTATCATCCATTGTGCTATATCACCAATTATGCCGAGGGCGTCGTCGAGCGCGCGTACAAGAGCGGCGAACTTTTCGAGGGCATGAACACCGGTGCTGAGACCGAGAAATTCAAGCGAGCGGTGAGCCGCCTGCCGGATATCGTTCGTGCCGTAGCGGAGCATGCATCGACCGCGGGCAATGCGGACTGTGTGTGCCGAAAGAGCATGGAGCGGTATAAAAAGCGCGGCGATATTAAAAATGATTGGTGGGAAAAAATACAAGACAGATAATCTCTGAAAAAATGGATTCAATAAAGTTGACAAACCCATGTGACGAATATATCATACTTATATGAGGGTATTTCTAGAAAACATTCCCGCAAGCCTTCAGGGCGAAGCCGATGTGCTTACGCGATGCCTCGAGGCCTTCAGTTCGGTGATGCCGATCGAGGCGATATATCTCTTCGGATCTCACGCCCGCGGTGAGGCCGGTCCGGATAGCGATATTGACTTGTGCATCGTAAGCACAGGCGCCGTCCATCAGCTTACGGCCGCCGTTCTTTTGCGCCGTGCTACACGCGAGATACGCCCAAAGCCGGCGTTTTCGCTTTTGCCGATCGATCCGGTGCGCCTGAAAGAAAAACAGTCCATGGGCGATTTTTTTTTCCAGACAATATTACGTGAAGGCATTATTCTTGCCGCGTAAAACCGATTCGAATAATCCTGCGGATTGGCTTCTGATAGCCGGCGAGGAACTTGCCGGTGTGAAGCATTTGATCTCCGAGAAGATAGCGTATGCCATGTGTGCAAGTAAACTGGCTGAAATATTGGAAAAAACCCTTAAAGCAGAGTTGATCCGTACCGGCTGGCAGCTGATAAAGATCCATGACCTTGTCAAGCTTGCCGATGAGCTGAGATCGCGGGATCCGCTCTTGGCCGATCGTGTTCAAGCGCTCTGCGAATCTCTTGCGGAAAAATATATCATCGGCCGATATCCCGGTTTTGACCGTGAGGAAGAGAACTGGAACGAGATCCGTGTGCAGGCAGACGAAGTGGCGCATTTCCTTTCGGACATACAAGGGCGTATCGCCACGAAGCGGTAAAGCGCCTTACACTTCCATCTGCATGCCCAATTCAATAACGCGGTTGACCGGAAGATTGTAGTATGCCGACGCGTCACGCGCATTACGAGCGAGGAAGATGAAAAGCCCGCGCCACGGCGGCCACAGGAGCGGCTTTTTCGCCGGGACGAACGATTCCTTACCGAGGAAATAGGTCGCCGTCAGCGCATTGAGACTTACGCCGTTGAGCACGACGCGTTCGAAGAGTGAAGGGAGATTGTGCTGCTGCATGTAGCCGAATTTCACGATGACGCGGAACAGTCCCTCGCCGAGGCCGATGACGGATATGCGCTCCGCTTCCGGTGCGGTCGGTTCTTCCACGGTCTGTACGGTCATGAGCACCGTCGTCTCATGCAGCGTCTGATTGAATTTGAAATTGTGCAGGAGCGTGCGCGGTATGCCTTCCGGGTTCCCGGAAAGGAAAATACCCGTGCCGGGCGTCCTTCGGGGATGGCGGCTCACGACGTCGCGGACGAACAGCGCCACCGGGAGCGATTCTGCATCGATGCGTTTTTTCACAAGTTCGCGCCCTCGCCGCCAGACTATCATGGCAATGAACACCGCAAGCGCGATGAGGAGCGAGATGAAACCGCCGTTCATGACCTTCATGATGTTCGCGCCGAAGAAGCAAAGGTCGATGACGACGAACACGCACGAAAGCACCGCCGCGAGCACGATATTCCATTTCCATTGGTACACGGCCATGACGAACATGAGGACGGTGGTGATGAGCATGGTGCAAGATACGGCCACACCATACGCCGCGGCGAGATTATCCGACTTCTGGAACGAGAGCGTAAGAATGATGGTGCCGGCGAGCAGGAGCCAGTTGACCACGGGCACATAGACCTGTCCGATCATCGTGTGCGATGTGTGAATGATGTTCATGCGCGGATTATACGAGAGCTGCACCGACTGCCGCGCGAGCGAGAACGCACCTGAGATGACCGCCTGTGACGCGATGACGGTTGCCGCCGTCGAGAGAAGGGTCATCGGAAGTACGGCCCACGCCGGGGCGAGACGGAAGAAAAGGCCGCTGAGGTTCGCCGGATCGCGCAGCAAGAGCGCGCCCTGTCCGAGATAATTCATGAGAAGCGCAGGGAGCACGAGGACATACCAGCCGAGCCGTACGGCGCCCTTGCCCATGTGACCGATATCGGCATAGATAGCTTCTCCGCCGGTGAGCACAAGGAATACACCGCCGAGCGTGAGGAATGCCTTGCCGCCGTTATGCAGCGCAAAGTTCACGGCGTGAAGGGGATTGAACGCGTTGAGCACATACGGCGTCTCTACGAGCGATATCATGCCGAGTACTGCGAGCGAAAGGAACCACAGTATCATGACCGGGCCGAAAACAGTGCCGATGCCGGAAGTCCCCAGGCGCTGGAAGGCAAAGAGCGCTATGAGCACGACGAGCGATATCGGCACGATGAACGGCGTGAAGCTGTGATCGATCACGGTAAGACCCTCGAGCGCGGAGAGCACGGATATGACGGGTGTGATAAGGCTGTCGCCGTAAAGGAGCGCCGCGCCAAAAAGCCCGAGCCCCGTGATGAGCGCCGCCTTTGCACCGGTGAGACCCCTGCGCGAAAGGTTCATGAGCGCGAGTATGCCGCCTTCGCCCTTATTGTCCGCCCTGAGGACATACAGCATGTATTTCACGGAGACAAGGAGTATGACGGCCCAGATGATGAGCGAGAGCACGCCGAGCACATTCTCCGGTGTGGGCGCTGCCGATCCGTGTTCCGTAAAACAGATCCGAAGTGCATAGAGCGGACTTGTACCGATATCGCCATAGACGATGCCGAGCGCCGCAAGCGTAAGCGCGATGATGCCGGTGCGGTGCGGTTTGTCGGCAGGAATGATATTTTTCTCAGCCATAACACTTCTCCCGTACTGAATTGGGAGACCCATGTACATGCCCGATGGATCGCCCTTCCAAACGCCTGCGAAGTTAGCTGACGGGCTCGGTCATGGAAGTGACCTGGGACTCGGTGTCCGTTCGCCCCTGCCCCGGCTTTTAAGACCGGAACGGTGGTTCCTCCGCACCATGCTCTGGAAAGAACATGGTCTCGGCTGCAATGCGGATAAGGTAATCGATTTTCTCTCACAGTCAAGCGTGTGCAAAGCGTGCGCGGGTATCTGCAGCGCGATCGGCGTGCGATTTTTTCCAACGGCACTTGACAAAAAAAGACGATTTGGTATAGTCGAGGGCCTACTGAACGTTCGCGTCTCTAACGAACGACACAAGGAAACGATGTGGCCCTGTATGTAGCTCTCATCATTCTCGTGCCGGTGATCGGCAGTTTTCTTATCCCCCTGACAAGCGTGTTCGGAAAGACGGTGCGCAATGTCTTTGCGCTCCTCCTGACCATTGTCACGTTCGCGGCAAGCATTCCCCTCATCATGTTCGTGGCAGGGGGCGGCACCGAGGTGATACGCTGGCAGATACACGATATCGTGTCCGTCGTGTTCGTCGTCGACAGTCTGTCGGTCTTCGTCGCGTCGGTGTCTTCATTCATAAGCGCGCTCATCGTGTTCTATTCGATAGGCTATATCAGCCATTACGAGAATCAGAACGAATATTACCTCATCGTAGTTCTCTTTGTCGGCTCGATGATGGGCATAGTCTTCTCGGCGAATCTCTTCATGATATACACGTTTTGGGAAATAGCGGCCATCGCCTGCTGGCGCCTCATCGGTTTTTTCCGCGGCAATGATACGGTGTGGAAAGCGAACAAGGCCTTCCTCATCACCGTGTTCGGAGCCCTTGTCATGCTCATCGGCTTCATCCTTCTTTATGGAGAGAAGGGTACGGCCGATCTTACTCAGATGAAAGGGCAGACGACATCGGTGCTTATTACGATGTTCCTCCTTTTCGGCATTCTGTCGAAGTCGGCGACACTTCCGCTCCAGGTGTGGCTCCCCGATGCGGGTGTTGCGCCTACGCCGGTGACCGCCATCCTCCACGCGGCAGTGCTCGTGAAGATCGGTATCTATGTCTTTGCGCGCATATTCACCGCGACCCTCATTCTTCCTGAGTTCTGGCAGCAATGGCTTCCCATCGTGCTTGCGGCAAGCTCGCTTATCGCGGCGGGTGCGGCTTTCATCGACACCGATATCAAGCGCATCATCGCCTATTCGACGATAAGCCAGATAGGTTTCATCTTTCTCGGTCTTACGATGTTCAACCCCATCGGCACATCCGGCGGTATCCTCTATATACTCGTGCACGGCCTCGGCAAAGCGGGATTATTCCTCTGCGCCGGCATCGTCGAACAGAACACACATGTCAAAGACATTCGTAAGCTCGGGGGCCTTTTCAAGCGCATGCCGATAACGACGGTGGCCTTCGCGCTCTGCGCGTTCTCCATCATGGGCATTCCCCCGCTCGGCGGATTCTTTGCCAAGTACCAGGTGATAGCCTCAGCCGTTGTCAGCGGTAAGACGTGGATAGCCGGCGTGTTCGTGCTCGCCGCATGTATGACGATGCTCTATCTCTTCCGCGTTTTTAATATGGTATTCCTTGCACCGAACGATAAAAGCGAAGTAAAAGCCGATGTGAAAGAGGGATCGCCCACCATGCTCATAACGGTCATTGTGCTTGCGGTGCTTTCGCTCGCTTCGGGCTTTCTCATGCAGTATCCGCTTGACTTCATTAAGCCGGCAACACAGGCATTGAGCAAGGCTACCCATGTCGTGTTGACGATAGCGGGGAAACCATGACGAACGAGATGCTGATAATCCTTTCGATAGTGGTTCCGGCTGCTGCCGGTATTATCGCGATACTGTTCCCTGAGCGTGTGAAATTCGTCCGCGAGGCGATAACGCTCATCGCTGTTACCTTCGGTCTTTACGCAGCGATAACGCTTTTTGCCGTTCCCGGCGAAGTGCGCATCTTCCACAAATGGCTGCCCTTCGGCGCCGACATCGATTTTCGCCTCTATCACTTCAGCAAATTCCTTCTCCTCGCAGCATCCGGCTTTTCGATACTGATAGCGCTCTACTCCGCGGCGTTCATGAGGAAGCGCTCGCATCAGCGTTTGTATTATCCGTATTTCCTTCTTACCGCGGCCATGAGCTACGGTGCGATACTCTCCAACAATCTCATGCTCCTCCTCGTATTCTGGGGAGGACTGCTTCTCACGCTCTACGGAATGATAGCGATAGGCAGCGAGCGTTCCTTCCTCACCGCGGCAAAATCGCTTATCATCGTCGGCATTTCTGATCTTGCGCTCATACTCGGCATAGCCATCGCATCGGCTGCAGCCGGCACGCTCACCATGGACAAGATATCGCTCACGATGAACACCCCGGCGATAGCCGCGGCATTCATCCTTATGATGATAGGCGCTACCGCAAAAGCTGGCGCCATGCCGTTCCATACGTGGATACCGGACGCCGCTGTCGATGCACCGCTCCCGGTGATGGCGTACATCCCCGCCGCGCTCGAGAAGCTCCTTGGAATCTATCTCCTTGCGCGCATAACGCTCGACTTCTTCAAAATGACGTTCGCCATGCAGATAGTGCTTCTTACCATCGGCGCGGTGACGATAGTATTCGCGGTGGCGATGGCGCTCATTCAGAAGGATTATAAACGGCTCCTGTCCTATCACGCCATCTCGCAGGTCGGCTACATGATACTCGGCATCGGTACCGGCATACCGGCAGGCATAGCCGGCGGTATCTTCCATATGATCAATCACTCGATGTATAAATCATGTCTTTTCCTCACCGGCGGTTCCGTCGAGCACCGCACCGGCACCACCGACCTCAATAAGCTCGGCGGACTTTTCCGCTCCATGCCGGTCACGTTCATCTGCTTCGCTGTCGCGGCGCTTTCCATTTCGGGCGTGCCGCCATTCAACGGCTTCTTCTCGAAGGAGCTGATATTCGAAGGTGCGTTCGAATTCGCGAAACATGCGAACAACAATTGGCTTCTCATTTTCTACATCGCGGCGGAGGTCGGCGCCGTGCTCACGTTCGCATCGTTCTTAAAGCTCGGCCATGCCGCGTACTTCGACAAACCGAAGGAGCCGGTGAAGGTGAAGGAAAGCCCCCTCGTCATGCTCATACCCATGCTCGTCCTTGCCGCAGGATGCGTGTTCTTCGGTGTAATGAATTCGGTGCCGATGAAGCATCTTATCGAGCCGGTGCTGCCACCCGCCATGCTCGGACACGGGCATCTCTATGAACATTTCACGTTCGCAAAAGTGACGGGAAGCATGCTTACCTGGATATCCGTCGGTGTTCTCGCACTCGGTCTTATCAATCACATACTCGGCGTCATCATGGGAAAAAGCGGCCTCCATGCGTCGGACCATATACGCAAAGCGCCCATCCTTTCCGCCGTGTACAGCGGTGCTGAAAAGAGATACTTCGATCCGTACGATGTGGGCATGAAGATACAGTTCGGCTGGTCGAAACTCCTCTATTGGATCGACCGTGCGAACAACTGGCTCTATGACACGCTCATTCAGAACATTGTGCTCGTGTCGTCAAAGGGTCTGCGTATGGCTCATACCGGCTCGCTGAACGGATACCTCTTCGTCATGCTCGGCGGTATAGCCGCGTTCATCGCTGTATTCCTGTGGGTGGTACTATGATAGCGCTCCTGATAGCTATACCGGTCGCTGCAGCACTGATCGTTCCGTTCCTGAGGAAACAGGCGCATATCGTGTTCTTCGCCATGACGCTTCTGCTCGCTGCGGTTGCCGCGTACGTGGCGCTCCATGGCTTCGCCGTATTGAACGCCATGCCGCCGTGGCCGATGTTCTTCACGCTTACCGCGGATAAGTTCTCCATTCTCATGATAGTGCTTATCGCCATAGTCGCGCTTGTCACCGCTTTCGCGTCGCTTTCCTTCACCAACGACTATACGTACTACGCGCTCGCGTCGCTTGCCATCGCCGGCATGAACGGCATTATGCTCGTGAACGATATCTTCACGCTCTATGTATTCATCGAGGTGGCATCGCTCGCCACCTTCGCGCTCATTGCATTCAACAGGAATGTCGAAGGGTTCGAGGCGGCGTTCAAGTACATCATCCTGTCCACGGTGGCGACGACGTTCATCCTCCTCGGCATATTCATACTCTACGGCATCACCGGCGGCGTTTCCTTCGCGGAGATATCCGTCGGCGTGAAGCGACCCGAATCGGTAAAGCCGGGTTTGTTCTGCCTCATGCTCCTTGCCGCGGGTTTCCTCGTGAAGTCGGGATTCGTCCCGTTCCACACCTGGGTGCCCGATGCATACGGTGCTTCGCCCAATCCGATCTCGATAACACTTGCCGGCATCATCACCAAAGCGGTCGGTCTCTATGCACTCATACGCATTGCTGTCACCGTTATCGGGGTAACACCGGCGATATCGATGATAATGCTCGTCATAGGCATCATCACCGCGGTCACCGGCGCGGTGCTCGCGATAAATCAGCCGGACGGCAAACGCATGCTCGCCTATTCGAGCATAAGCCAGATGGGATACATCGTGCTCGGCATATTTTCGGGCAATCCCATCGGCGTTGTGGGCGGCGTGTTCCATCTCTTCAATCACGCGATACTCAAAAGCCTTCTCTTCATAAACATGGCGTCGCTTGAGTCATCGACGAAGTCGCGCGAGCTTGAGAAGTACAGCGGCATCGGCGAGAAGATGCCCGTCACCTCGGGGACATTCGCTGTCGGTTCGCTTTCGATAGCGGGCATACCGCCGCTCAATGGGTTCTTCAGCAAGCTCTTCATCCTCATCGGATTGTTCGCGGCGAAACAGACGGCCATCGGCGTGCTGGCAACGCTTGCGAGCGTGCTCACGCTCTGGTATTTCCTTGTGTTCCAGAGGAAGGTCATTTTCGGCAAAGCATCGGAAGCGGTCGCCTCGGTGCGTGAAGCGCCCCTTACGTACATCATCCCGGCCGTTCTTCTCGCGGCGATATCCATCGTTACGGGCATAGGGTTCTCGCCGACGATAAGTGCATTCATCGCGCCTGCCGCCGATGTGCTCATGAATGCGGCAAGCGATGCGACAAGCGCTGGAGTACTCCCATGACCATCTCGATCGATCTGGTACTCTTCGCCCTTATCGTGGGCTTTGCCCTCATCACCTCCGCCGTGCGCGATCTCATCCGTGCGGCGCTTTCGCTTGCCGTGATCAGCGCCGTGCTTTCCATCGTGATATTCCGGCTCGGGGCGCCGTACGCCGCCGCCTTCGAACTGTCGGTGGCCGCGGGGCTTATCACCGTGCTTTTCATCTCCGCCATAAGCCTCATCAATCCGGATAAAGAGGCGATGAAGGAATCCGTGATGATAACCGCGGGGCTTCCCATCGCTACGGTCGCGTTCGGTGCGCTCCTCTGGTTCGGCAAGAAATATCTCCCGGTGCTCTCGTTCATGGAAAGCCCGCATACGGCGCCGATACGTGAGACGCTCTGGAATTTGCGTTCGCTCGATCTTGTCGGGCAGATACTCATCATATTGACGGGCGTGTTCCTCGTGATACTGTTCTTCAAGGAGAAACGCTCATGATATTCTATGCCGCAGCGCTCCTTATTTTCATCGGGCTCTACGTCCTCGTCTTCTCGCGCAACATGATACGCATGCTCATCGCCGTCGAAGTGCTCGTCAAGGGCTTAACGCTTACGCTCTTCGGCGTATCGCAGGCGACAAAGAGCCAGGGCCTGGGCCAGGCGCTCTTCATCACCATGCTCGTCATCGAGGTGATAGCGGCGGTCGCGATACTCGCGTTCATCGTGCATACGTACCGTCTCACGAAGTCGATCGATGTCCGAACACTTTCACGGCTCAAGGGGTAAACGATGGACCTTTCCTTCTTCTTGACTCCCCCCGTTGCGTTTCTTATATTCGTCGCGATAGTATATGCGTCGTATATGCTCGGCAGCATTTTCACGGCAAAGTCCCGTGCGAATGTGGGCGGGCGCGACGAGGTATACGCCTGCGGTGAGGATGTGCGGCCGAAGACGCAGGCGGTGAATTTCCTGCAATTCTTCCTGTTCGCGCTTTTCTTTACCATTATCGATATCGTTGCGCTCGTGCTCGGCACGGTCTCCCATGCGCCGATAGTGCTGGTCATCGCCTATCTCGGTGCTATATCGCTCGGGCTCTACGTGCTCATGCGCAAGGAAAAGGCCGGTACGAAACATGAATAAGCTGGTAAAATGGGCCGTCAAGAAATCGCCGTGGGTGCTCCACATGAACACGGGTTCCTGCAACGGCTGCGATATCGAGATAGTCGCGGCGCTCACCCCGCGCTTTGACGTCGAACGATTCGGCATCGTCCTTCAGGGGACGCCCAGGCATGCGGATGTGCTTCTGTGCACAGGACCGGTGACCAAGCAGATGAAAAAGCGTCTTATCCGCATCTACGAGCAGATGCCGGAACCGAAATTCGTGGTCGCGGTCGGCACCTGTGCGAGCTCGGGCGGCGTGTTCAAGGGCTGCTATTCCATCGAGGGCGGCATTGACCGGGTGATACCGGTGTCCGCCTACATTCCCGGCTGTCCGATACGCCCGGAAGCGCTCATCGACGGCGTGGTGAAACTCCTCTCGACGCTTGATGAAAAGAAGAAAGTAAAAAAGGCCGCGGCGAAAGAAGCCGCTACGGCGTAGGATATGAAGGCATGGCACGCGAAGAAGAACTGAAAGACATACTTGCCGCGCTCGGTACGGTACGGGATATAGAAGTTAAGCGCGAACGGCGGCTCTTTGCCAATCTAACACCGGGAGACCTTGTGTCCGTTGTGCGCGCACTGAAGGACAAGGGATTGTTCCACCTCTCGCTCATCACCGGCCGCGATACCGGAGAAACGCTTACCGCGTTCTACCATATCAATGACGGCATCACCACGGTGACGCTGCGAGTCGCCGTAACGAAGAACGATCCCGTCGTACCGTCGATATCGGATATCTATCCCGGCGGTATTTTTTACGAGAAAGAGCTCGAGTCCATGTTCGGCTTCCGCGTTGACGGCCTTGAAAAGGGCCGTCGCTATCCGGTCATGGAAGATTGGCCGGAGGGCGTATATCCGCTCAGGAAGGATTTCATTCCGCCGACCGATCCGGACCTGGTGAAAGCGCTACCCGAAGAAAAGTGATACGAGGACAGTTATGAACGTTGCTTCGAACGATAATAATACGCTTGTCATACCGATAGGCCCGCAGCACCCTGCGTTGAAGGAGCCCGGTAATTTCACGCTCACCGTCGAGGGCGAGAAGATCGTCGATGTGGCGATCAATGTCGGTTACAATCACCGGGGCATTGAGAAGCTCGCTGAATCGAAGACATATCTGCAGGCGATCTATCTCCTCGAGCGCATCTGCGGCATCTGTTCGCATTCGCATACAAGCTGCTACATCCAGGCGGTGGAAGAGATAGCCGGCATCAAGGCGCCGCGCCGCGCAGAATATATACGTGTACTCGTGGGGGAACTTGAACGGCTGCACAGCCACTATCTGTGGCTCGGTGTCGCCGGCCATGAGATAGGCTTCGATACGCTCCTCATGTATTCGTGGCGCGACCGTGAGCTCGTGATGGAAACGCTCGCCATGCTCGGCGGAAGCCGCGTGAACTATTCGGTGAACACCACGGGCGGCGTTCGGCGCGATCTTTCGTCCTCGCAGATAGAGAAGATACGCATCGTTATAAAGAAGATAGAAGAGCGCACAAAATATTATATCGGCGTTGCGATGGAAGAATCGACGTTCCTGGCCCGCTCACAGAATGTCGGTATTCTCACGAAAGAAGAGGTCCTGCTCTACGGTGCCGTCGGCCCCACCGCGCGCGCATCCGATGTACCGCGCGATGTGAGGAAGGACGATCCGTATGCCGCATACGCAGAAATGCCCTTCGATGTGGCCACAGCCAAGACGAACGATGTGCACGGACGCACGGTGGTCCGCATGCTTGAGGCGCTTGAGAGCTGCAAGATAATACGCTATGTTGTGGATAATCTGCCCGACGGCGAGATACGCGTGAAAGTACCGCTTAAGATCCCCGTCGGTGAAGCGCTTTCCCGCTATGAAGCGCCGCGCGGCGAGGATGTGCATTACATAGCCGCGAACGGTACGGATAAGCCCGAGCGTGTGCGCGTGCGTGCGCCTACGCTCGCGAACTGGGTCGCGACGAAGCATATGCT
>JBBTBY010000109.1 GCA_038043445.1 Spirochaetota bacterium | reverse complement strand
GGGGGGGTGAGCGCATCGACGCAGAATCAGGCGTTCAATGCATTGCTGTTCCTGTTCAAGAACGTGCTCAGGCGGGAGATCATAGGGATGGCCACCCTGCCCCGTGCGAAGAGGGGGTTTCGTATACCGGTGGTATTAACGAAAGCCGAGGTACGGGCGCTTCTCGAGCGTCTGCAGGGTGATTTCAAGATAATGGGACAATTGATGTATGGGAGCGGTCTTCGTGTATCGGAGTGTACCTCACTCAGGGTCAAGGATATCGATTATGAGCATAAGAGCGTTACGGTACGCGGCGGCAAGGGGAACAAGGACAGGGTCAGCATGCTCCCGGAGTCGATAATGCCGGCGCTGAAGGAGCTTCTGGAGCGGCGGCGGGCGGTGCATGAGGAGGAGAAGTCGCATGGGCTCGGCGGGGTATTTACGCCGGACGGTCTTGACAGGAAATATCCGGAGATGCATCGTGAATGGCTTTGGCAATGGGTATTTCCGGGGGTTGAGTACACGACTGAGCGCAACACGGGCAGAGCGCTGCGATGGCATGTGCATGAGACATCGGTACAGAAGGAGATAAAGCGGGCGGCAGTATGCGCTGATATACAGAAACGGGTAAGCCCCCATGTGCTTCGGCACAGTTTCGCGACGCATCTTCTGATGGCGGGTTATAACATCAGGACGGTACAGGAGCTCCTCGGCCATTCAAACGTTACGACGACTATGATCTACACACATGTGCTTATAGGTCTTGAGCGGGGTATAAAAAGCCCGCTTGATGAATGAACAATAGAACAAGGGGGATAAGAATGATCGAACACAAGGTTATCGGTTATTATGCATATTTCAGCGGCATCAATGTATTATGCGACGCCGATGGTTGCATCATCGCCGGATCGGAAGAGCTGATGACCGAGTACATCGATTCTTCACGCTCAAAAGGGCGTGTAGTTACGATCAAAAAAACACGATACGGGGTGATCAAGAATGCAATGCTGCTTGGCGCAGCTTACGCTTTCGACATTGAAGCGTACACCCGGTTTAAGAGCGCTGCAGACAAGGATGGACTGCCATTGCTGGAACGACGGTACACTCATAATGAAAGTAAAGCCGAGCTGATACGTGTGATCTATGATAATATCATGCCGTGGGTGTCCGTCAGGGAATGCGCTTCATGCGGGCGTGAATTTCATGCCCCGGCAAGCTGTCCGAATTGACGCCGGTAGAAGGCTGCGTAATGACCTTTTTTTGCAAGGAGTTTTTTGTGCGGCCCCTGTTCAACGAGGCGGCCGCGGTTAAGGACGAGAATGGTGTTTACATGGGCGACGGTGGACAGGCGATGCGCGATGACGATGGTAGTGCGGCCTTTCATGAGGCGTTCAATGGCTTCCTGCACGTAGGATTCGGACACGGAATCGAGCGATGAGGTGGCTTCGTCGAGGACGAGAATGCGCGGGTCCTTGAGGAAAGCGCGGGCTATGGCGAGTCGCTGGCGCTGTCCGCCGGAGAGCATGACGCCGCGTTCGCCGATGATAGTCTCGATGCCCTCGCGCATTTCCCCGACAAATTCGTCTGCATTCGCCATTGCAAGCGCTGCACGGATCTCTTTTTCCTTCGCGCCGGGGCGCCCGTAGAGGATGTTCTCGCGTATGGTACCGGAGAAGAGTATCGCCTCCTGCATGACCACACCGATATTATCGCGAAGACTTTCGATATCGGCGGTACGGATATTCTGTCCGTCGATGAGGATGGCGCCGGAATCGGGGTCGTAGAACCGCGAAAGGAGGTCGACGGTCGTTGTTTTTCCCGCGCCGCTCGAGCCGACGAGCGCCGCCGACATACCGGGCTTAACCGTAAAGGAAAGATCGATAAGCGCCGCTTTGCCGCGTTCGGACGGATAGGAAAAGGTCACATCGCGGAATTCGATGCGCCCGGCGACCGATCGAAATATTTTCGCTTCGGGGGCATTTTTAACGCGGGAGCGCTCATCGAAGAATTCGAAGACGCGGTCGAGGCCTCCGAGACCCACGGCCACCTGCTCGGCGAAATTGATGAACACCTGGAAGGGGTTGATGACATGGTCACGCATCATCCAGAGGAAGGTAAGGTCGGCGATGGAAAGTTTGCCATTGATGACGAGATACGCCCCCATGCCGAGAATGGCAGTATTGCCCACGAGCGGTATCGACTGGCTGAAAATGCCGCTGAAGGACGAGACGCGCGCGAGGCGAATGCTTAAGCTCCGATGATTATCGATGAGCTCGGTGAATCGCTCAAGCTCCATATCCTCGTTGGTGAACGACTGCATCACTTTTATCCCGCCGAAACGCTCGTTGGACACGCCGCTGATGACGCCCATTTTTTCCTGGACGGCGCGGCTGCGGGCGCGAAGCTTTGGGAGGAAGAGCCCCATGTTGACGAGAAAGAGCACGCCGACGGCTATGACGAGCAGTGTCATGGGAACGTTCACGCGGGCCATGAAATTTATCGAGAATATGAAGACGATGGATTGGAAGAGGAGTATCGTGAGCGTCATGCCGAAGACCTGCACGCCCTGATTGATATCGTTGGTAAGCCGCGAGGTGATCTCGCCGCTCCTCGTGCGGTCAAAGAAAAAGAGGTCGAGGCACTGGAGATGATTGTAGAGCGCGCGGCGTATGGCGAAGGCGACGTTGGAGATAAGTATCGCGGGATAGAACGAGCGAAGATAACCGACACCGAAGAACGCAAGCACGGTAGCGCCCATGATACCCACGAGCACAGGGAGATCGGCGGCATTGAGCGATGCGGTATCCATCATGAGCGTATCGCGGAGTATCTGCGGGATGGGATGCGCTCTACCGCGAGCGCCACCGCCGACCCAGGCTTCTATCACTTTCAATATGCTTCGGGTGACGAGGAGAAGGTAGAGATCGGAGGCTATCTTGAGGCCGACGAAGAGGAATGTCATGGCGAAGCGTTTTTTCTCAGCGGCAAAGTACGGGAATAGCCGCCTGATTATCTGCCATACGCTCAATCGCGGCGTATAGTCATCGTGCCGCGGGCCCATTATGCGGACGGCGTCCAGCCGGTATCGCGCGTTATCGCGCTGATATCGACCAGATGCTTCAACTCCGAGGCGGGAACACGCAGGGGTACGCCGGCAAAGAACGTCGATATCATATCGGGTATGCTCATGTTAAGGGAATGTTCCCCTGCGACGGGGAAATAACATCGATAGCCGGTGAGCTTCGCGCGGAGAATCGCCTCGATGAGAGACGCGGCATCGGCCATGCGGAGGAAGGTGAACGCCTCGTCGGTATTCTCACGCGGCCATGGTTCGGTGCGTTTTTCATCGCGCATATGATGCTCCCACTCCGGGCGTATGAGCCAGGGGAAGCGAAGGGCGACGGCGTTCATTCCCCATTGGCGGACCATATACTGGAGCATATTCTCGCCGGCCTGCTTCGAGAGGCCATAGGGATTGCCGGGTCGCGCGGGTATATCGCCGTTGAGCGGGAGATACGGCTGACCGCTCGGGATATCATCCTTGTGATGTCTGTCGCCCGCCATGGCCTGAATGCTGCTGCTGAACACTATCGTCTTTACGCCCATCTGACGGGCCGCTTCGAATACATTGAAATCCATGCTTACGTTCTCGTTATGGATGCGCTGGCCGTCGCGCCCCTGAAAGCTCGGATGATTCGCCAGATGCACGAGCGCTTCTGCGCCTTTCAGCACGCGATAGCAGGAGGCGCGGTCAAGAAGATCGGCGACATCGATCGGCACGGGGAGATCGCTCCGGTAGGAGATATCGGTGGCGGTGATATCGTATCCTTTTTCAGAAAGATGGCGGCACACCACCGAACCGAGATTCCCGGCGGCGCCGGTAAGGGTTATCTTCATGTGTTATTCCGTGCGGTGAATACTTGTGCTCATTGCGGGCGACAGTATAGCAGATACCGGTGCTTCGTCAATGACATTATCGATTGCTTGTCCCGCATCGAAAAACCCGCATAGCATATTGGAACCTGCGCTTGACAAACCGACTTGAATACATAAAATGTTCAACAGATGACTCGACACAAGAATCCGGAGGTCCCTATGAACACTATTCTCAAAGGTATCGCGGCATCACTGATAGCCGTATGTACTGTGTTCTCCCAGGCACCCGTTGCCGATGATTTTGAAACGCTCGACAAGAAAGTGTGGAGCTGGAAAGACAACGTGAAATTATCCCCGACCGCCAGCGGCGATCCCGAACGAAAGACCGTGCTGAAGATCGAAAGTGATTTCTCGAAATTCACCTACGCCTGGTTCGGCAGGGCATTCGTCGCAGGCGACGTAAGCCCGGAAAAGGCAAGCGGCGTGAAATTCTTCATCAAGTCCGAGGGCGAACAGTTTTTTACCGCCACGCTGCACTATATGGACGGCAGTACGCAGATAAAATACGACGCATCGATCACGCTCACCGCATCCTGGTCGGAAGCGGTCATACCGTTCACCTCATTCAAAAAAGCGGAAAAATCGATGACCGATGACGAGTTGAAACGGGTTACGGGCATCATGCTCGTTGCCGGGAAAAAGAACGCGGACAAAGCAACGCTCTATTTCGATGATTTCTCTCTCGTGCAGAAATAGCGGATACGGCTGAAGTATATCGGCCGCAGCGCAAACAGCATCAGCTGACAAGCAGCCGCGAGAACATCCGTATGCCGTGCTCTATCGCCTCGTCATTGAAATCGAACGCCGGCGTGTGGAGCTTGGGTGATCGATCACCGAGTCCGAGCAGGAAAAGCGCTCCGTCATTCCGCGTAAGGTAGAACGCAAAGTCCTCGGAGGCCATGAGCGGCTTTTTCGCTTCGATGAATCGTTCTCCGGCAAGAGCGGCAGCCTCTTTCACCGCGGCAAACCCGGCATCGGTGTTCACCACCGGCTCATGATAGCGGCTCTCGTAGACGAAATGGACGTTCACCCCATGACGCTTTCCGGACGCGGCGGCTATCGATGCTATACTCTGCCTAAGCGCATTGCCCACGCGCGGAGTGAAAAAGCGCGTCGTCCCGCTTATCACCGCACGCTCGGGTATGATATTCGAATTGACGCCGGCATTGATCGAGCACACCGAGATGACGGCACCGTACGCGCGCTTCACGTTCACATGAAGATCATCGAGCTTATCGACTATCTCGGAGGCGACGGGAATGGGATTGCGACCCTCCTCCGGCATGGCGCCGTGCGTACCCTTGCCGCGCACGACGATATAGAACGTGCCGTTGGCGGCGAAGAACACGCCGTTCTTGCAGACGACGGAACCGACGGGATAGCCGTGCCATCCGTGGAGCGCATACGCTTCGCTTACGCCGCGAAGCGCGCCTTTTTTGACGAGGAGCGAGCCGCAGCACTCGAGCTCTTCGCCGGGCTGAAAGACGAAGCGGACGTTCGCACGCAGATGCTTCGACAGCCGCGACAGCACGAGCGCGGTACCGGCGAGTATCGCCGTATGTCCGTCGTGACCGCAGGCATGCATGAAGCCCTTGTTGCGTGAAGCATATTTTACACCGGTCTCTTCGACCATGGGGAGCGCGTCCATATCGGCGCGCAGGCACACGGTCTTTTTCGCGCCGCGTACGGCAAGGTCGGCGACAATGTCGGTACCGATGAGCGGCTTGCGGAGGGATATCGATGTGCGCGCGATCATCTTGATCACCGCGGCACGCGTGCGGTGCTCATCGAACGCTATTTCCGGGCAGGCGTGTATCGCATGGCGGAGTTCCCGCACGCGCGGCAGCACACGTGCTATTTCGCGGTCAAGTACATCAGCGAGTTTCTTGTCCATTATCATTCCTGGCGTTTCGTTGTAGCTGCAGTATATACAAAGCGGCTGAAACTGGAAGTGCCCCTCGAGAAAAAGGAACACGGGGTCAAGACCCCGTGCTTTAATATATATGTAGAAGGACAGAGAGCACGGGGGAATGCCCCTTGCTACATCATCACACTGCTATTGTCTTACTCCGCTTAGCCCAAGGCAGTCCCGATGCAAAGAAACCCTTGTCCGAATCGAATGCATTCTTCATCGTTATCTCGATATCCTTGATGACCGCGTTATATCGGGCCGCTTCATCCGTTTTCATCCCCTCGGGGCGTTTGAGCACTTCGGAAACGAACGTGTGCTCAGTGCTTATCGTGTGTACGCCGTCAGAGGAGATGAATCCCTTCTCAATGGCTATCGTCTGCTGCATGGCGCTTTCTATGGTACAGGCGGGCGGGCGGGCGTTACGTATCGCCTCGATGGCATCGATGAATACGCGCGTCTGTATCGGCACGGGGCCATTATCGATGGTCTCGATCACATTTTCACCGACGCCGCTCTTTTCGTACACCGTTGTTCTTGACGGCGTCCATTCGATGCGGCCTCGTTCATATCGGTATTCGGTGAAATTCTCGCCCTTCTCGCAGGCGTGAGAGGATATGAAATGGACAGGCACGTTCTCGGATGTCGATAGTTCCATCCATTGCGTATCGGCATATTCGATATCCTTCGCCCGATAATTCTCCATCGTGACCGCGGTGACACGGGCGCTTTTCCCCGGCGACGGTGACGCCGTGTAGAGCATGTTCATGAGATAGTGCGCAAATGCATTCTGCATCGGCGAATCATATATGGTCTTGCCGAGGAATGTCATCTTCCCCGCCCAGCCGTTCCTGGTATAGTACACGGCATCACGCGGTCCGAAGGCCAGTGTACGCGCTGAGAGAATGCGCCCGAGCTTGCCGTTCATCGTATATTCCTTCACGCGCTTGATCATCGGTGATGTGATGTACTGATATCCTATTGCAAGCATGTTGCCCGTACGTTCAGCCGCCGCTTTCATGCGCAATGCTTCGGCCGCCGAGCCGGCAACGGGCTTTTCGCAGAGCACGTGAAAACCGGCATTGAGCGCGGCGACGGAGTGTTCCTCATGAAAGGCTATGCCCGTCGGTATGGCGATGAGATCGAGTTTTCCGCGCTCGGAGGCGAACATCTCCTGATACTCGCGGTATATACGCACGCCCTTTGCGCGAAAACCGTCGGCGTATTCGGCATATTCCGCGTCCGGCTTTATCACCGCCGCAGCGAGCACACCCATACCGTTCTCGGTGAGATAGTCGATGGCAAGAAGATGCTGCTTCGCATGTCCCGAAACACCGATGATGCCGATACGAACCGTTTCCATACTGACCACTCCTATAATGTACGCGATCGGACAAAGAGCATAATCGCCGCGGTTATCACCGATGCGCCGACAAAACGATATGTGATGATACGCTTGGAACGCAGATCCTCGAGTGCCAGAAAACCCAGCCGGGTAACGAGAATGCCGATAAGCACGCTGAGTATGGCGCGCGTGGACTGGAGCATATTGCCGAACACAACGCCGATGGTGTTGAAACAGGCGAAGAGACAGACCATGGCTGCAAGCCAGGCGGCGGAATACGGCAAGGCGAGAACGTGCAGGCTTCTATCGCGTATCGCATTTCGCGGGCCCATGACGCCGGAGAGAAGGAATACAAGCCCGACGATACCACAGACGATATAGCAGAGGCAAACGGCGGCGGCCACAGGCACTATCGATATGCCGGAAAGCGACTTGATCAATATCGGTATACAGATATCGGAACCGGCATATCCTGCAGAAATAATGAGCGCCGATGCGAGGAGGAGCACATTCACTGAGCCTCGCGGCGGGGACATGATGATCCCTCCGGCGGTGCAGAGCAGTATTGACACCCAGCCGAGGGGATGAATGGCCGTGTGAAAGAAGATAAGCGACAGCATGCCGAGTATCGGTATCTTAAAACCGAGAAGCGGCGTAAGCTGCGATGATTCGATGCGATTGAGCGCGCGGAAAAGCACGAATTGACCCGTGAGATAGAACCCCGCAGTGCCGGCAAGCGGCAGTATGCTGTCGGCACCGGGAAGGGATCGCAGGAAGAACGGGAGCAGCATCGCGGAGATGATGCCCATATGGATGTGGCTCAGGCAGAACAGCGATCCCGGGCCTGTCCTTTTTTTCGAAAGGAATCGGCGGGAGAAGATATACGAAAGTGATTGAAGAACAGCCGTGCTCAACCCAAGAATAACGCCCGCCGCAACAATACCCATGATCACCGATCCTTTCGCGCTGAGCGATAGTGCTTCGCCAATCCGCCCCTCGCCGTTTCGCGGTACCCGCTCGCAAGGTCGCGGCCCGTCTCCGCCATCGTCGTGATGACCTCATCGAAAGAAACTTTATGCACACCGTCGGAGGAAAGCGCGTAGATAGCCGCTTCCAGCGCGCGCATGGCGGCCATTGCATTGCGTTCAATGCACGGTATCTGCACGAGACCGGCAACGGGATCGCAGGTAAGCCCGAGATGATGTTCCATCCCCATTTCTGCCGCGTACTCTATCTGCGCGCTCGATGCGCCGTAGAGATATGCCGCTGCACCTGCGGCCATTGCGCAAGCGGTGCCTACTTCGGCCTGGCAGCCTGCTTCGGCGCCGGATATCGTCGCATTGGTCTTCACCAGGTTCCCGATAAGCCCCGCGACAGCGAGCGCTTCTATCATTTTATTCTCAGGCATATCGTTCTTTTCATTTATATATGACAACACTGCGGGGAGAACTCCTGCAGCACCGCATGTCGGCGCGGTGACGATGATGCCGCCCGACGCATTCTCTTCGGCAACGGCGAGTGCAGCAGCGAACACGGTGTTTGCATCGAGGACAAAAGCCTGTGCGTTCTTCGCCTTCGCGAGATATGATGAAGCCTTGCGCGAAAGTTTAAGCGACCCGGGCAGCACGCCTGCCGCGATCGATCCGCGCGAAATTGCGTTTTTCATCGCCTGCCATACTTCGGCAAGATATGATGCAATATCAGGTTCGGTCTCAAGGACATAGGCGGCCATGGTCTTGCCGGTGCTCCGCGTCCATGCGAGCACTTTCTTCATCGACGTAAGGCGATAGGGGGGACGATGCCCATTTTCAGGAACACCCTCTTCCTCAATAGCACCTCCGCCGACGCTGTAGAATGCAGCGGACGCCGTCACCCGTTTTCCTTCCATCGCCTCAAGCGTTACCGCATTCGTATGCCGCTTCTTCACCACGGAGGGCTTCCATCGCATGATGACATTCGCCGGCGCAAGTGCCGATATCACCGCAGCATCGGTCAAATGCCCCTTGCCGGTGGCGGCGAGCGAACCGAAAAGCGTTACGCGGTATAATGCAGCGTCCGGAGTACGCGCGCGAAATAACTCAGCCGCCGCGCGCGGGCCCATCGTGTGACTGCTCGACGGACCGACACCGATGCGATAGAGCTCTTTGAGCGACGGCATACCGCACCGTTGCCTCTTCCCCGCACGCATCGCTATTTTTTCCCCGCTGCGTTGAAACCGACAGTAGCTATCCCAAGACAATAATTCCCTGACCGCGGGTTCTTCCCGATGACACGGATGCTGAACCGATGCGTCCCCTTGGCCAGATGCACCGAACCGAGCGCAATCTCCTTCATGACAGTGGACGGGTCATACCCATCGTACGGGGCGCCGATATCCGTTCCATCGACAGCGCACTGTACGATGCCGTATATCTCATGGGCAATGAACGAAGCGCTCACCGCATACTCGCCGTCCTTCTGCACATCGATATCGAATGCGATGAAATCGTTGTATTTCGGCTCCCGGGCGCGGAAGAACACAGCCGGTGTCCCCGCGACATCGATGATCTTGTATTCCTGGCCTGACGATGCAGAGGGCGATGTGCTCGCCGGGTCGATAGCGACTGCATCCGCCGAATCCCAGGTAAGTTCGCCGAACAGTACCGGCGCCGCAGCAGCCGATGCGCCTGCACCCGACACGGCATACCATGTTCTCGGCGCGAGCGATGCTGTTGTTGCATTTACCGGCGCGGTAAATGCAACAACAGCATTCTTTTCCCCGGCATTATAAACGAACATCCGATCGCCGCCGGTGATCGCAAGAATTGAAACGGGGGCTTGCGCATGGAGCGCAATATCCGTGCTTTGGAAATCCTTCACCGCGTAGAAACCATACCCGACGTTCGCAGACCTTTTCGGCACTCGTTTCACCACACATTGGGCATCGGTAGTGAACGGCATCGATACGGCCGACTTCTTCGAACGGGGGATGTATACCGATGCCGTCTCAAACGGCGTGACTATCTTCTTCAAGTATACATCCTCAGACTCGATCATATCCGTTGCCGTTACTTCCGGCGCCTTGCCGGTGAACGGATAGAGGAACGTTGAAAAGCGCATCGGGACATCGCCTTTCTTTGTGTACACCGCGGTCGGTATCGGGCGTTTGTTGTCGTAGGTCGGCAGCCAGCCGAGCGGCGGATCCTCCCTGCCCTTTACGATGGTAACAGCAAGCCCCTTCATGTCCATCGGGATCAATGCAAGATTGACAAGGGGATTTCCCGTCGTCATCACGGCCTTTTCCGGGCTGAGCTCTGCGTCGTTCGCGTTGAGATGGAAATATGCCTCGCAGGTATGGCTGCCCGTGCCTTCGAGGGTATCGACGACGAGCCAGTAGTACGGCCTCAGGAACACCACATGACGGCTGTGCGATACCGAATAATCCTTCTCGCCGTCATAATCGACGCGGTGGGCGCTCACGAGCGTGTCCTTCGGCCGCTGATACCCGTTCGTGTAGGAACCGGAAGCGTAATCGAAGAGCGGCGTCGTTATCCATGATGACGCAAGCGGTTCTTTCGTAACGCAAGCCGCGGGGACATCCGAGCGGTGCTGCGCCTTACCATCCACGATGATGGTGTTATGCCCGTATGTTGTCAGCGAAAATTTGCGCCATTTCGAATAATCGTACATATACACGCCGACCTCGGTCAGAAGCACCGAACCTCGTGCGCTGAGATAGAGATTGAGCATATCCTCATGGATATGCGTGAACCCCGCAGGGCCCACGTCGAAATAGAGGCAATTATCGTTCTTGTTCCACCCGTTCTTCATGACAACGTAGCCGGCGTACGGAAATCGATACGAATCCTCGACAGGGCGTTGCCCCTGCTTCCCTTCAGAGATGACGAATTTGTACCGCTCATCCCCCCACATATCGTACGCGTCCTTCATAAGCGGTATCACCGACCCGCGGCCGGAGTCGTTGAACGGCGGCGTCATCCCTCCGTGCGAAAGGTGAAGCGAGAAGTCATACATCGTCTTGAAACGCGAGAGAAATTCGCGCGGGAGCTCGATATCATTCTTCTTCGCAAGAGCTACCGCCTTCATTATCGCGTTCGCGCACATGCTGTGATATCCGATGGCAAGTTCATACTCGGCGCCATCGGCATAGACGGTCTTCTCAAGCACGTACATGAGACGTTTCACCGCGAACGCACGCCACTCTTTTGCCGCTTTCATCTCGGGGAACATTATCGACAGGATGAGCAGCGCCGGCGGCGGGAGATGGTCGTAATTGCTTTTGGGCTCGCCGCGGCAGACATCCATGATGCACTCCGCATGGTTCATGATGGAGCGTATGAACACCGCATGGGCGCGGGGAGTGAACGACGGGGAATGCAGGAAATAGGCATTGCAGTTGAGGAACACATCGTTGATGCGCATGCCGACATGGAGCGAACTCCATATCGATTTCATATAGTATATCGAATGTTTGTCCTTCGCATTGCGGTCATAATAGAGATCATTCACCCAGTCTTCCATCTGGGCCACCCACTCCGCCGCATATTTCTCATCGAAGGTCTGCCAATACGCCTGCCCAAGCGTGTTCCAGATACCGAGCGAATTGAAAAACTCGCTCCAGAGATATGCGCGGTTCTGGTCGGAAGCCGGGATGGGGTTCCATTCCCAATCGATATCGGTTGGGAGCTGATGCTCCTTCTCACCGGCGAGCGGGGGAACGATGTGCTTCTGTATCTTATCCGCTGCCGCATGTGTCTTCGCCTTCGGCGCGGACGGCTTGTCCTCGGGGTTGAGATACCATTTCATCTTGTTCGCATGCCGCCGATATTCAAGATACGCCGCATACGCCGCTTCATATTCCTTCTTCTGGACAGCATTTTTTACCGCTTCCATACCGGGGAAATCGAGGTTGAGGTTCGCAAAGAACCTTTCATCCTCATTCATAGCACCAGCAGCGGAAGCGGAAGCGCTCTCTACATCGGATACCGAGGCATCATCGACAAAGAACGAGCCTTTGTTCGCGGCTGCGGAATAGAACAGTATCCTGCACCCCGCCGCGTTCTCGGGGGCGATACCCGATACTGTTACCAGCGCCCATTCGTTCTTCGTGTTCGGGCTCCCGATCTTCACCGCTTTTTCGATGCGCTTCTTCTGCGCGTCAAAAAATTGAAGATACAGCGAAGCCGCACCATCGACGACATGGAAATATCCCGATGCATGATATGTCTTCCCCGGTGTTACCGGGAACATCGCGCTTTCAAGGCCGCAGGGCTGCTTTTCATCGTCATCAACGAGCTTTACCGCATACCCCCCGGCACGGACCATCTCCGTTGTAACGCCGACCGACACGGCTTTGCCGCCGCCCCACTGCGACCATGACAGCGGGATACCGCCGGCATGCTCCTCGAACGAGCCGTTCGGCACCGATACGCTCCCACCGGCAATGAGAAAAGCCCCGGCACAGAGTACTATCGATACGATACGCAGGATACGATGTGCCATGTCAGTCCCCTCCCGATCTCGACAGCAATGCGATACATTCACGTACGATACGCCCCGTAACATCCGTATCCGACAGGTTGAGCGACAGTGTGCGGCTCATCGTACGAAGATTGGAAAAATAGAAGAACGAGACGGCCGTCAGCGTAAAGATGTAGCTCTCGAAGGAGACATCGTTCTTGAAAACACCGCGTCTCCGCCCGGCGTCGTAGATAGCCGCAAGATGACCGAATATCTTCTTTCGCCGTGTCCCGAAATCCTTCGCGTATCCTCCTCCGCCGAGATTCTCCCAGACCAGGATGCGGGAGAATTCCGGGTGTGCGCGGTGAAAATCGAAATAGAGCGAGATTATCCGTTCTGTCATGCGTTCTGCATCGTTCTCGGTAAGCGCTGAAAGCGGCTCCTCCGCGGTCACCACCCTTCCGTATGTCTCGTCGACGACGGCGGTATAGAGGCCTTCCTTGCTCTCGAAATACGCGTAGATGCGCTCTTTATTGATCTTCGCCTTCTCGGCAATGACATTGATGCGCGCACCGTCAAAACCGCGCTCCGCGAATTCGGTTATCGCGATGGCAAGGATATTCGCTTTTGTCGCTTCCGCTTTTCTGCCCATGCGCTTATGCCAGCCACTCATCGAGATGCGCGCGTACGAAGTCATCATCATGCAGATGCGGATATGAACGATACAGACGAGTTATCTCATCGCTCTGCCCGGGGGACAATTGCTCATGTGTGTTGAGGCACCAGGTACCGGCGAATATGCCCTGACGGCGAAGCACTTCATGGAGACCGGGAATGCATCCGGCATAGCCGTTCTTCGCGTCAAAGAATATCGCGTTCGTATCGGTGACCTCCATGGCGCGCGTGAGAAGCTCCTCTGGCACAGGCTTGCCGGTCTCGGTGATGCCGTGTATCTCAGCAAGAAGCTCGACGGCCTTTTTCGTCCACACGCACCAGTGGCCGAGAAGCCCGCCCTTGATGCGCACCCGCGTTTCCCCGCGAGCGGTGCGGATATTGTATTCGGTGAGGAGATCGAGCACGATATTATCATCGTTGCCCGTATAGAGCGTGATGTCGTTCTCACGGCCCGCTTCGCAGACGGCGCGTACGACATCGAAGGTCTGATAGCGGTTGAACGGCGCCATCTTGATGCCGACGATGTTCTCGATATCGGCGAATTTCCGCCAGAACTCGTACGGGAGCACGCGCCCGCCCACCGACGGCTGCAGATAAAAACCGATGACCGGCATTATCGATGCGACAGCACGGATATGATCGACCATTGCCTCAACGGTATCGTTCTTATATGCGGCGAGGCTTACCAGACAGGCATGATATCCGTTCTTTTCGGCGAAACGTGCTTCGTCCTCGGCCTGTGTTCTCCTGCCGCACACACCGGCGACCTTCATTATCGGCCGTGAACGCTCTGCCGCGTATGCATCGATCTCGCGCGAGGCGAATGCCAGCACCGGTTCGAAGAGCTTCACATCGGGGTCGCGTATCTCGAACTGCGTCGAATGCACGCCGACGGCGATACCCCCTACACCGGCATCGATGTAATATCGGAGGAGCGCGCGCTGATGTTTTTCGTCGAAGGTGCGTTCCCTGGTAAGTGCGAGCGGCATGGCAGGTATCACCGTGCCGCGGCGGAAATCCGCAAGAATAGCCGATGGGATGTCCTTAACTTTCATCAGTATCTCCCGTTCTTCGTTTCAAAATGCGTCGGTTTTCCGAGCGATCGTCCGCCTGCCGATATCCATTGCGCTGTCCAGTCGATCATTGTTGCGACCGGCGTTGCTGGTTTCCCGAAGAGACGGTGCGAGCGCGTTGCATTATTGAGATATGCCGTCGGACTTTCCGTGCCGGAAAATACCGCGGGGCGCTCGAATCGCTTTGCGAATTCGTTCGCGAGATCCCGCACGGACAATGTCTCCGGACCGGTAACGTTCATGACACGAGGCGGGCTCGCGCACTGACCGAAGCACAAAAGCGAATGAGCGATGGCATCGCCCTGCCAGATGATGTTCACAAAGCCCGTCGTACAATCGACCGCTTCGCCCGCATGCACTTTCGATGCGATATCGCAGAGCACGCCGTAGCGCAGATCGACGGCGTAGTTGAGACGGACAATGCATGTCGGCGTACCGTTCGTTCGTGAATAGTAGGAGAACACACGCTCACGCCCGAGGGCGGACTGCGCATAATCGCCCACAGGCCTGGGCTCATCCTCTTCTCGTGATCCGCCCGAAGCAGGTGTCATGAAATCGTATACACAGCCCGTGGAATATGCGACGATGCGGCTTTTCGCATAATGAGCCGCCGCCAGAGCGGGGGCCACCGTGTTCATCACCCAGGTGACCGAGGGATCATCGCCGGTGCCGAATTTTTTTCCGGCCATGAAAACGACATTCTCCGACTTCGGGAGCTTCGCTACCGCATCGCTGTCGATAAGATCGCAGGGAATGGTCTCTATCCCGGAGCGTTCGAGCTTTTCACGCGCATGGACATCGGAAAAGCGCGATACGCCGATAATGCGCCGCTTCACCCCGGCATCGCGGGACGCACGAAGCGCCATCATCCCGAGCTGAACGCCCATTTTACCGGCAATGCCGAGTATGATGATATCCCCGCTGAGCGCACGCATGAGCTCAATAACGGGCGGCGGCGGTGCGGACATGACATCGTCAAGTGTGTCTTCGTCGGTTATCTTCATTTTGCAACCTTTCGGTTGGAAATAAGATACTGCCGAAGCGGGGGAAAGTCAATAGTTCATGGATCTATTTTGTTATCAGATGCTCGATAAGGATCTTCACACCGATGCCGACAAGGATGATGCCGCCGACAAGCTCTATCTTGTTCTCAAAATGCTTTCCGAATCTGCTGCCGACGAACACGCCGATAAGCGAAATGACGAACGTGGTAATGCCGGTGATGATGACAGGGCGCACGATCGCGACCTTGAGGCATGCATAGGTCAGTCCGACCGCGAGGGCGTCTATGCTCGTGGCTACCGCGAGGAGCAAGAGCGTGATAAGACTATGCTCGCTCGATTCCTTCTCGGCAGCATCGATGACGAACGATTCGTATATCATTTTTCCGCCGATGATCGCGAGCAGCCCGAAGGCTATCCAATGATCGATGGTCTTCACGAACGTGCTGAACGATATCCCGGCGAGCCATCCCAGGAACGGCATGAGCGCCTGGAACGCACCGAAGAAAAGCGCGATGCGCACCGCATAGCCGAAGCGCAGCCGTACAATGGCGAAACCGCTCGCCATGGAAACAGCGAGCGCGTCCATGGAGAGCCCGAGCGCTATGATGAATATCGTCGCCGTGTTCATGCAGGCGCATCAGGAACAGCGGTCTCTTCCTTGCGTTCCGGCGCCGGAACACCGTGGCGCGTCAGCTCTTCCACTTTTACATAAAGCTGTCTATCATCCTCGGTATCGATGAGCACCTGCTTGCTGAGGAGATTGATATCGCGCACGCGGGCACGCACCTCATTATAGACGACCGTATCGCCGATGCGCGGGAGGTCGTGCTTGAGTTCGCAGTATGTCTTGTGCTCGTACGCAAGGCAGCACATGAGACGCCCGCAGAGGCCGGATATCTTCGCCGTATTGAGCGAAAGGTTCTGATCGCGCGCCATTTTTATCGATATGGCCTCGAAGTCGCTCTTCATGCAGTTACAGCAGAGGTCGCGCCCGCATACGCCGCAGCCGCCGACTATCTTCGCCTCATCGCGCACGCCGATCTGCCGCAGATCGATGCGCGTGCGGAAATGACCGGCAAGGTCCTTCACCAGTTCCCGGAAATCGACGCGATGCTCGGCGATGAATTCGAAAAGGAGCTTCGAGCGGTCGAAATAGTAATGCGCCCCGACGAGCTTCATCTCAAGCGTATGCGCGGTTATCTTCTCGCGGCATATCTTCGCCGCTTCCAATGCAAGCTTCTCGTTCTCCGCGTCCTTCGTAAGATCGTCCGCGGTCGCTTTGCGCACCAGTTCGTATATCTTATGCGGATCGTTCTTGACGCGCGGCACCGCTTTCCTGTCGGCGTTCTGCGGTCCGTTAAAGCGCCCGCGGCGCTCATCGCTCCCCTCGGCGTCCTTGTCCGCATACCCGTTCTGTACGCGTCCGCTCTCATCGAAATAAACAAGAAGCTCGGTGTTCACATCGGCGACCTTGGAAAAGTTCAGTATCGTGCCGATCTCCTGCCCTTCTTCCGTGTTCACGATGCATTTGTCGCCCGGAACAAGTCCGATAGATTCATCGTATCGGAATTTACCGACATGGTATTGAAAACGAACGCGTGCTATATCAAGATCCATGGAATGGCCTCCGTGAGTATCGTGCGCTCTGAAAGTAAACGCTCCCTATTGAGACGCACATCAATAAGGAACGATATCGATCAAAACAATGCGGATAGTATAACAAAACGAACGATTTCGTCAATCGAAACGGCGGCACAATATGCCGTGAGCGCACGTATGCACAAGTGCCGGCACAAGTTCTCGCTTGCATTTTCATGCGCAAGCGCGTATAATCCGCAACGCATTCGATGTTCCACCGCGTGTATGTTGGGGCGCGGCACATCACAGGTATCGGGACATGGCGCAGTTGGCTAGCGTACTTGTCTGGGGGGCAAGTGGTCGTGGGTTCGAATCCCACTGTCCCGACATATGAGCACTCGATAGATCGGTGAACGTGGAACGTACCGTTTTTATCCGTATCACGCACTATAACCGGCTCACGTGGCCGCTCCTGCTTTCCGTGTGGGAACAGAGCAGCATCGATGAACAATTCTCTATTCGCATTGCCGAGGGCGCCGATGAGCTCTCTGCTTCCGCAAAGCCGGGTGATGTCGTCCTTTATTCATTCATGACGCCGCATCTGCCGACCGTCGTGCGGGAAATAGCCGCATTACAAAAGGATATCATTACCGTTGCCGGCGGACCACACGCGGACGCCGACCCGGAAGGCACGATACGCGCAGGTTTCTCGATAGCCGCAACGAGTGCCGGCGAAGACAGCATGCTCAAGCTCGCCGCAATGCTCGCGAGAGGGGACATCGGCATTGTGCGGGGAGCGTTCGACAATGAGCGATTCTCATCGCATCTCCCCTTTTCGCGACGCCTCAAAACGATACCCCCGCTCGAGATGAACCGCGGCTGCAAGAACGCATGCCTGTATTGCGCCACCGGACGTATCCCGTTCGCACATCGGTCGCTCGCATCGGTGAAGGGCTACTTCCGCGAATTCACCGCCCGCAGAGCGACACGCGTCGGTTTTATCACCTCCTCAGCACTCGAATACGGCGACGGACTTTCCTCGGTTGAAGTACTGCTCGAAGAAGCGAAGAAGGCGAACTGTACGCATATCGAATACGGGATATTCCCGTCCGAGCTTCACCCGAAAACTATAACCGATGAGGCGATACATCTCCTCAAACGCTTTGTAAGCAATAAGCGGCTGACCATAGGCCTTCAGACCATGGGTGATGAGCGGCTCGCGGTGCTCGGGCGCGACCACACCATGCAGGATGTTGCCCGTGCGATAGCATGCGCCGTCCGCGAATTCGCCGTCACCATCGATATCATCGTCGCACTCCCCGGCGAAACAGAAGCAGATCGACGCATCGTCTTTACCGCCATGCGCGATTGGCATAAGCGCTACGCCATACGCTTCCAGATGCATCACTTCTTTCCGCTCGCGGGAAGTGCATTCGAGAACGAACGGCCGGCATTCATGTCGAACGACGAAAAAAACGAATTGCATGCGCTGACAGAGAACGGCATAGCGACGCCCTGGTGGGAGGAAGGGGAACGGACAACGAGGGAGTATCTCGCGTTCCGCGATGCGAACCGAAAATGAAGTGCATGCTGCCATATCTACGCGGGCGGATCGCGCTACGGAAGTGAATGCTTTTTCGTATGCATTCCCACGGACCAATACGAGATGATCGCCAGCACGTGAAGCGTCAGAAGGAACACAAGCATGATGCGGTATCCCTTATACGGATATATCGGTATGCCGGCCGAATGCGCAGTTACATGCATTGTCGTGCTGGCATCGAGTATACGCCCGCAAAGCGGCTGCAGTATCGATATCATGATGAAACCGCCCATATTCGTGAACGCAAAGGCCGTCCCCGTCATCGATGACGGCGTGAACGAGCGTATCGTCGTGAATATGATATTGAGCGATGCGATGCAGAAGCCGAGCAGGAACAGGAGCGGGCGATAGATCATGATATACGACGGCGGTATGCGCACGAACGCGAGCACCGCCCAGAACACCGCCGCTGCCGTGAGTATGGAAATGACCGCGCGCCGGTCGGTCCGGAACAGCTTGACCATGACGCCGTTCGTGAGACACCCCGCCGCAACGCCGATGGGAAGCCACACGACGAATCCCGATGCGGCAAGCGCGTTCATGCCGTACACATGCATGAAGAACGGCGCACCCCAGAGCGATGCGAACGCGATATAGGGGCCGTTGGAAAATGCGAACGCGATGAACGTAAGGAAATTCCGCCGATCGGCAATGATCTCGCGCATGGTGTCGGCAAGCCGATAGCGCTTCTCACGCACCGGCACCGGTCCATCCGTACCGAAGAAGAACAGCACGACGGCGAACAGAAGGATGAGCACACCGAACGCGATGAACGCGTTCTGCCATCCGAAATTGCCGGCGATGGCGGCGAACGGCCCTACCCCGAACAATGCGCCGAGATTCCCCACGAATATGGTCAGCCCCGAAACGTATGCGAACGATGCGCCCGAGAAAAGCCGCGTCTGTAGCTTGAGCAATGCGATAAAATTGAACGACGCCCCGAAGCCGATAAGAAAACGCATCGCCATTGCATAGGGAAGCGATACGGGGAATGCGAACGCTATCGTCGCCGCACCCATAATGACGCTCCCGAAGACCACCATGCGGCGCGGGCCGACGGTATCAGCGAGTATGCCGTTGGGTATCTGCATCATCGCGTAGATATAGAAATACATCGCGGAAAGAAGGCCGGTCACCGTACCGGAAAGCGAGAACACGGCGGCAAGCTCAACGCCGATGACCGATGTGACCGTACGCTGGAAAAAAGCGAAAAAATACGTGGGCAAAAATAACGCCCATGCGATCCAGGCGTGCGCCTTTGGCGCAGCCAGGCGGTATACCGCCACGGGATACCACCGCTTCATTGACGGCCGACCTTCACTCGGCGTCGTCTTTTTTCTGCTTCACTTTCTCCGACTGCACTGCGCCGAACCTGCGTATAATGAGGTAGGTGAACCAGCCGATAACGACGAGCACTGCGGTAAATATGCCGTACGCCACCGGCCAGGGGATGCGCCTGGTCATCATGGAGAATTCCGACATGCCGCCGATGCCGGCGATGACATTGAGCGGCATGAACACGATGCTGATAATGGTGAGCACCTTCATGACCTCGGTAAGCTTATGGGAGCTTGCATTGAGGAATATCGTAAGCATCGTATTGAGCGAGTCGCGCTCGCGATCGAGCGTATCGGCCATGCTCACGATATGGTCCCGGATGTCCTTGAACTGCAGCGCCATGTTCTCATCGATATACCCGCCGTGGTCGCGCAGGAGATGATCGATGACGCCGAGCTTGTAATACGCGTGCTGGCGCGCGCGGCTGATGAACTTCTTGAGCTTGAACACATGGCTGAGATATTTCTGTTCCGTTTGCACAAGTATCCTGTCCTCAAGGCGCGCGATACGCTTCTCAAGCGCCTGCCCCACGATGCCGTCCTGGTCGACAATGACGTCGAGTATTCGGTGCAGGACGAAATCGGTACCTTTCTCGAGCAGGGTATGGTTCTTCGCGAAGCGGTCGACGAGCGAATCGAGCACGGGCATGGGGTGGGAATGCAGGGTGATGACGAACTCGCGTGAAAAGAAGATGAACAGGTGGCGTATCGACACCTGCGACATGACGCCCTTTATCACCGGCGAGGTGAACACGATGAACAGATGATCATCGTACACATCAAGCTTGATATTATTGACCCGGGTAAGACAGTCCTCAACGGCAAGCGGATGCAGCTGAAAGCTCATGATGAGCTTTTCCATATCTTCTTCCGTCGGATCGGTCACATCCGCCCATATCGTATCCCCTTTCCTATAGGAGATAAGACGTTCCATCTCACTGTATTGGAATTTACCGTTATGCCGTTTCGTGAGTAGACGGATCATTGCTTTCGCTCCGCGCGTCATCATACGCGAGGACGTATATTTTGCAAGGTGTCTCTGGTCCGTGAAAGGCGGCGATGCAGCTATCGAAGGCTTTTGGCCCGCTTTTTCGGCACGCGCGGTGTTGACGGCGAACGGGGACGCTCGGTAGTACCCTCCGCCAATATGACCGACTTCTTGAATTTCTCGATGATCCCCTTCAAATATTCGTTCTCATCCTTCAGGAGCCTGTTTATCTTGTCCTGTCCGACAAGCTCCCTGCGTGCAAGATCGGAAACGCTTTCCCGTGCACGTATCTCCTCATACGCGGCAAGCAGCTCCTTTCTGGCAAGCTCCAGCGTATGCTCACGCGCCTGTATCTCATTGTCGAGTTCTTTCGCTTCTTCTTTGTTGGATTGGAGGATATTCTCATAGAGAAGCACGATCTTCGCCGTATAATCGAGCTTTTTCTCCATGTCTGCGATGCGGTCGCGGTACGCCGATACCCTTTCCTTCAGTTCCTGATTTTCGCTGTTCAAGCTGGAATTCACGGCGATCTCCGCGAGCAATATATGCAATCAGTATCATACAATCGAAGTGAAATGTCAAGTTAACAGAGTGACATGCCCAAAAAACCATGAAAGCGCTTACATTTTTCAGCCTGCGATCACGTGCGCGTACGCTGAAAAAGATGCTAAACAAATGATGAAATTGATACGATAATAACAATACTATGCCGCGAGATTTATCTCGGTGCGTATTACACCGCGGGAGGAAACGTTCACATGGACATAGCGACCATTGCCGGTTTGGCGATAGGATTTGCCGGGATCGTCTCCGGATTCCTCCTGGAAGGCGGTCATATCAACTCGCTCTTCCAGGTCACCGCCGCACTCATCGTTTTCGGCGGCACCATCGGTGCAACAATGACATCGTTCACGCTCAAAGACCTCATGAACGTGCCCAAACTTATCATGAGCGCGATATCGCTGCACGTCGAGGTTGAGAAAGAACTTCTTGAAATATTCGTTACCATGTCCGAAAAAGCCCGCCGCGACGGACTCCTCAGTCTTGAAACCGATATTGAGGAAGGTCTTGCCAACGCGAAGTACGACCAGATGCTCGTCAAGGGATTGAAACTCGTCGTTGACGGCACGGAACCCGAGCTCGTGCGCAGCATGCTCTCCGATGAGATCTATGCCTACGAGCAGGAGCGCAAACGGGAAGTCAATATATTCGTGGCGGCAGGCGGCTTTTCCCCGACGATGGGTATCGTGGGAACGGTCATGGGGCTCATCCATATTCTCGGGAATCTTACCGGAGCGGACCCGTCAAAACTCGCCGGATCGATAGCGCTTGCATTCATCGCAACGCTGTACGGGATATCGTTCGCGAACCTCGTGTATCTGCCTATCGGCAATAAGCTCAAACTGAAAATGGAGCGCAGCAAGCACGAGAAGGAATTCATCATCGAAGGCGTGCTGTCGATACAGGCGGGCCATAACCCGCGTATCGTGCGTGAAAAGCTCGAATCGCTCATCGCCGACTTCAAACCGTCGAGCGAGACCGAGAAGAAAGAGAAATAGGCCGCATATACCATGGCTGCAAAACACAAGGGTGAACTGGAAAAAGAAGAGAATCTGGAGCGATGGCTCCTTACCTATTCCGACCTCATTACACTGCTGCTCATTTTCTTCATCATCCTCTACACATTGACGCAGGTCGACAAGCATAAATACGACGAGCTCGCCCGGGCGCTCGCGCTGCAGTTCGGCGGCGGAAAATGGATAATGAACACGACGAGCATACAGGACACCCGCGGCGTATTCTCAAAGAATTTCAACCCGAACAGATCCATGCCCGCTTCTCGCGGCAGGAGCAGGAGCGAGGCATATTACACGAAAGCGATATCGATGTTCCTCGCAGAGATACAGACGAAGAAGCTCCAGGTAACGTTCACCGAACGCGGCGTCATCATAACCCTCGGGGCGGATTTTTACTTCGCACCGGGGTCCGCCGAGCTCAATCGCGACGGACGTCTCGTCGTAGAGCGGCTTTCCGGTTTCCTCTCCTCCGTTTCGAACAATATACGCGTGGAAGGCCATGCGGACAGTCTGCAGGTGATGGAAGGCGGCCCCGTCGCACGGCGATTCCCGTCGAACTGGGAATTGGCGAGTGCACGCGCGGTCAATGTGGTCAAAAAGCTCGAAGGCGACGGCGTAGACAGCAGGAAGCTATCCGCGATCTCCTACGGCGACACACGCCCCATCGATGAGGGCGATAACCCATCCGCCCGCGCAGCGAACCGGCGCATTGAGATCGTCATCATGCGAGAGGACGAGTAAGCGTCTACCAGCGCACCGGGTACGCGATGTGATACCCCTGCGCGTAATCGATCCCCAATTCCTCGACCGCCTTGAAATGCTCTTCCGTTTCCACGTATTCGGCGACCGTACGAATACCCATGATGTGCCCTATCGTATTGATCGACTGTACGATGGCGCGGTACACGGGGTCCTCAAAAAGATATTTTATGAAATGGCCGTCTATCTTCAGGTAATCGACCGGCAGGTTCTTGAGATAGTCGAACGTTGAAAGCCCGGCACCGAAATCATCGAGCGCAAAATGGATGCCGCGCTTCCTGAGCGTCTTCACGAAACGTGCGGCGGCGGTGATGTTCTGTATCGCGGCCGTTTCGGTTATCTCAAGGCATATCGCGCCTGCGGGGACACCGTGCGATTCCAGCCGTTCGAGGATGTACTCGGCAAAACCGGGGTCGTTGAGCGAAAGCCCCGAGATATTGATGGCGAATTCCTCACGCGGTCCGACATCATGCTTTGCGTAAAGCGCGAACGCGTTCTCGATGACCCATCGATCGACGGTGGGCATGATGCTGAAGCGCTCAAGCGCGGGTATGAACGACAGGGGCATGACGAGCCTTCCGGTATCGCGGTCGATCATCCTGAGGAGCACTTCATGCCTGCGTGTCTCGCGCCCGCCGCGCACCGGCACTATCTCCTGGCGATAGAGAACGAAACGGCTTTCCTCCACCGTCTCGGTGATGCGCGCTATCCACTGCATCTCCGCGTGACGCCGAAGCAGCAGTTTATCATCAGGATTATGCACGTGCACCCTGTTGCCGCCGTTCTCCTTTGCAAGATGACAGGCCTCATCCACGGCTGCGAGCACGGCGCTCACCGTCGATGAACCATTATCGATGCCGATAACCCCGATGCTCACACGGATGGAGAACACATCGCCGCCGTACTCAAAACGGCAGCCGGATAATTCCGTGCGAAGCCGTTCCGCATACAATGCGGCCGTTTCGGCGGGGCAATCCGAAAAGAGAACGCCGAACTCATCATCGCCGGTACGAGCGAGCGCGTATGCATCCGGGAATATCGAACGGAGCACTGATGTGACGGTAAGGATCATCTTATCGCCCGCGGCGTGGCCGGCGGTATCGTTGATGACCTTGAACTTATCGAGATCGAGATAGCACAGGGAGTGGCTCTTCCCGCCCGATCTCGCATCCTCGATGAGCCGCTCGATGGCGGTCTCGAATTCCTTGCGGTTGTAAAGCCCGGTGAGCACGTCGTGGCTCGTTTGATAGGTTATCTGGGTGAGCATCTTATTGACAACGCTTACATCACGAAGCACGACAACGGTGCCGATAATCCCGCCGGCGGGGTTCTTTATCGGCGATACCGAACACTCCACCATCGATTCACGTCCATTGCGCCCGGTCAATATGAGCGCTTTTGTCTTAAGGCCGATGCCGGTCGAAAGCGTACGAAGCACCGGGTTCTCTTCAAGCGAAGTACGCGTAGCCTCATCCATGGCGGAAAAAAAGTCCTGGAATACCTCGCCGACGACATCGGCGGGCACTACGCCGAAGAGCATACCGGCGGCCGTATTGACATAGGTTATGACACCGCGCGTATCGGTGCTGATGACCGCATCGCCGATAGCCTCGAGCGTCACCGACAGCCGCTCCTTCTCCGCTTCGAGCGCCGATTCCCGTTCGCGCAGGGCATGTTCCATGGCGCGGCGTTCTACCGCGTATACGATCGTCCTGACGAGAAGACCGGCGTTCACATCGGTTTTTGTAAGATAGAATTTCGCGCCGAGATGCGCCGAATCAATGGACAGCGCTTCATCATCCATGCCGGTAAGCACGACAATGGGGATATGCCCCGCATACGCCTGCATTTTCACCAGCGTCTCCGTACCGGTCCCGTCGGGGAGCGTAAGATCAAGGAGAATGCAGTCGGGTGTCGTTTCCGCGAGCGTGGCCACCGCTTCAGCAAGCGTTCCCGCTGTCAATACCTGAAAATCGAACTGCTCGTTCTCTCCGAGATATTCCGCTATGAGGTCGGCGTATGCCTTATAGTCCTCGACGAGCAGTATTCGTATCGGTGAGGTGCTCACGTAAAGATGCTCCGCGCCGGAAAATTCTCTTCAATAACATACGGGATTGCACGTCAATTGTCAAGGAAATATCCGGAATTTATCCATGGCCCGCGGGCAGGTGTCCCGCATTGAATTCCCCGGATATTTTCGTATACTACTGCCATGTTTGAGATCGCAGCACTTATCATTATCGTCGTCGGTGCCGCTGCCTATTGCGGCTTTTATCTCTCCCGGGAATGGAAGTCAGCTCGGATAAAAAAGTCCTGCGAACGCAAATTCGGATCGAACTACGCATGCGCCGACTGTTCACAGTGCACGGCGAACGGCTGCCGCAATCGCACCGCACCGTCCGCGCGCGCAGCAAGGACGATGAAGCAGTACGAAGTACCGGTAAAAAAATGATGTGATTGTCGTTCCTGGATAAGAGAACAGCGGGTTGCAACCCGCTGTTCTGTAGCGACGCATATCATGATTTGCATTTCCATGGACTCCATGGTACTGTCAGCGATATGTCGGGGTCCTCATCTGAACAGCCATTTCTCGTACGCGAACGCATCATCGATGTACGCCGTATTCCCGCGGCGCTCCTGCCGCATGCGCAATTGATCATCGTCACCGAAGGCGCAATAGCAGTGACCGGCATCGACGATGCCGTACCCCGCGATGCCCCGTACGGTTTTTTCATACCCCGGAAGCATGCCACCGACATCGAATGCGGCACGCGCGCGCTCATCGCCGAGATGGTGCTCGATGACCGCCTCGTGGATGAAGTGCGCTCACGCCTTGCCGCGGATGCGCTCACGCCCTTCGTGTTCAATCAGCCGCATTCCGTATCCATTCCCCATGCGCTCGCGGAACTGCGTTCACGCATCGATGCGCTCTCCGCCGAACAATCGGCAAAACGTCCGGGCTACCGCAGTCTCATCACCCTCTCGATCGTGGAATTCTTCATCCTGCTCCAGCGCGAGTTCGCCCCGATACCCGTAAAAAAAGTCCCCATCGACGTGATCATCGAAGAAATGCAGGCGAACCCCTTCGATGAATACGATCTCACCGTCATGGCAGAGCGGGCGGGCATAGCGCCGGCGAATTTCTCCCGCACGTTCCGCGACAGGACCGGGAAACCGCCGTTCGAGTACATCAATCATCTGCGGATACAGCGCTCATGCATACTCTTAAAGCGCACCGACCGATCGATACTCGACATAGCCTACGACGTCGGCTACAATAACCTGTCGTTCTTCAACCGCTATTTCCGGAAAGTGATGAACATGTCGCCGCGCGAATACCGCGATGCATCAAGGAAATAGGGATATCTGGCACAAATCGCCATCCCGTAGCGGCTCTGCCGCCTGGCTGCGCCACAGGCGCACGCATGGCTCGTGCCGACTGCGCCGTCCTGGCGCACGTCAAAATAGTGTCGTTTGCAAAATAGTGATGGAACTTTTCCGCCCGCGATGCGATAGTATAGTCGGAGGCATCGATGAGGCGATTAAAACGATCGGATTACGGAAAATCCACACGCACATCGCGGAGATCGGCCGCCGCCTGCACCGTCTTGGCGCACGCATTCCTTGACGGAACAGCGCACGAGCTTCCATTCGATGAGGCATCACTCGAATTCCCCGCCGAGGATGATACGCGCTCAAAGCAACGGTCATCGCGTCCCGTCTATTTCGGCATTCGCCAGTCCAGACGCTTCCTTGCCCGCGTACGCGAACTGGAAATAGTGCTTGCAGGACTTCTCGACAATGAGGACAGGCGCATACTCGACATGAGCGACTGGCTCCGCGCCGAAGGGAACACGCTCTTTGATATCGGCATGCCGAGATCCGGATACAAGACCGTATCTCCTGCGGCACGCGCACGCGCCGTATACACGAACGCATACAGCGACCGATCACCGTATATCGCCGATGACGGAACATCGATACCGATCGGTTATCTCTCGCATTACCTCTCCGGTCTCGGGCGGGATATCTCATTCCTCCTCCCGCAGCATGGGCTCAACGACATCCGGAGCTCGTGGGACCATCACATGAAAGGCGATATCCCCATCCATACGGTCGCGCTTGAGCCGAAACGGATCGATGCCGGATACGGATTTTTCCTGCGTGCAATGAACGGGAACACTGCCGCCGCCGTCAACGGCGCCTCGAACGTACGCCTCGGTGACATCATGCAGCCGGTCGGGGATATTCTCTCAAAGCTCAATGAACTCTACGACCATTTCGTCCATCTTCATGCAAAGCGTACCGACATCAGATTCCCGAAGAACATCGCCGGGCTTCTCGGAACGATACGCGCCTGGAAATGGAACGGTTCGCCGCGTCCGATAACGGCATCGCCGGAATATGAAGCGTTCGCGCGCACGGTTCAATTCCCGAAAGTGTTCGCAGAACGCTGGCTGCCGGTATACTTCTCGCTCCGCTGGCTCGAGCATTTTCTCAACGATTACCGAAAAATGCGGCGGCGAGGACTAAGGAATGCCGAACGCATGGGCATGATGTACACGAAAATGGGCGGGGCGCTCGCCCAAGCCATCGCCGATGTGAATAGAAAACGCGAAAAAACGAATGAGCTCTATCTGAAAAAATATGAACTGCTGCTCAATCCCCTTGCGCTCTTCGCGGTACTTGCCCCGGGAAAAGCCGCTTCTGCATTCATCACCGGCCTCTCCGAGATCATCGCCGTCCTGGGAAAGACGGATATCGCCGCTGCAGTCACCTGTCTCTCCAATGGAAAGGATCCGCCGGCGATCGACGACGACACCCGCGCACGGGTGCAGCGCTTCGCCGAGAATCTTCGCGCCATACCGGGCATACTCCGTACCGCGGATGGTCTTGAAAAAGAGATGAGCGCCTGGCTTTCCGGCGAAAAGCGCATGACGCGCCCGGTGACGATGCGCGAGCTTTTGACCGCTGTTCTCGTTCCGCGCACCGGTTGGGCGCATGACATCATCGGAAAGCTCAGCGTTCTCCCCGACAATGCGTCGCTCCGTACGGCTATCGATGCCGTCATCGGAGAAGCAATATTCTCACCGGATGCACCTGCCGCGGTCAGCACTGACATCAGCGCTTTGCGCACGACATTCCTTGACGCTGTCGGGAACATTGTCTCCGTCGGCGAATATCTTACCGGGATCGCCGCCGCCTCGCCGGTTGCGCTCCGCGACCATCTCACGCGGAAAATATTCATTGCACCGCATGAAATACGAATTGCAGATATGATCATCAAAGCATATCGCCATCATCCGAACCCCATAGCGCGTGCAGTTGAGCTGCTTGAAACGCTGACAACCGATTGGCCGAAACCGCTCCATGACGGCGCGGTCGATCACTTCCATCGTTGCATCGGCGACGGAAGGTTCGACGCTTTGCAGAAATCGCTCGAAGATTTCGGACGCAACGAGCTTTTCCTTGAGCTTCGCCGGGAATGGGGCCGCATCAGCGAAGAGCACGATGCAGAGACGGCGCGCATCGCATCCGAGCTCATGGAAAAAGGGAAACTCACCACGGTTGCCGAACAGCAGCGATTCCTCGATGAGCGCCATGCGATTCGGCAGAAAAAGCGCGACGATGCTTACAGCGCCATCATGGAACGCGAAGAGCAGTCGGATTCGAGCACATCGGTCGGCATGCCAACCACGTACAACGGGATACAGACCATGCTCCGCGCTTATCTGAGACCGGATCTGTACTGGTCAAAAGAGCTTTTCGAACTCCTCATGATGCGCGAATACACCGCCGAGGATATTCCCCGCATCGAAGAGCTCACGTTCGCCATGTACACGCATTACGTGAACCGCATTCGCTTCTGCCACCGCTTCTCGGAAAAAGACCTCCCCGACCCCGATGCGGCAAAACATATATGGCCGATCAATCCCTGCGCCGTTATCGCGCCGAAGAACGATCTCCCCTCGCTCGATCATCTCTTCCGTGAACCGCGCTCCGAACGCCCCGAGCTCGATCCGATACATACACCCGCATCGATACGCGCGATCATCGGTGCCTGCGAAGCAATATTCCCGGGATTATTCCGATTGAAACGCGGGACAAAGCTCCAGTATCACGACACCCTCCGCAAATACGATCAATCGCCGCTTGCCGTCATCATCACGCCGCCCGGTGTTCGCACCATGCGTGAAATACCCTTCCGCCCACGGTATTTCGCCGGTATGCGGGGACGCGCGTTCGGTTCGATCTCACGCTCCGCATTCCGCGCACGGGAATGGAATGCCGATATAGACTATCTCTATACCGGCGCCGTGTACGACCCGCGGCATAACACCATCATCATATCCACCGATGCCGACGAGACGAATCTTTTCCACTACATCCTTGCCGGCGACAAATTCACCGGGGCAAAGATATTCTCATCGGTGATCATGTCGCTCGGGATGATGATATATCACCGTCTGCCGGAATACTTCCGGTCCGGCGATTTCGGCGACAATAGATCTTCCTGGAAGTCATGCCTGCTCCAGTCGCGGGCGGCAGAGCGCATCTATTTCACGAAGAATTCGGACGACGGGAGGCGATTCGTCTCCGCGCAGACATCGCATCTGACATACAATGTATCACTCAATGAGATGTCATTCGACTATTACATCATGGAGCTTGAATTCGCATCATATTTTTCGGAGATAATGCTTGAGCTCCTTTCCGGTGTCACGCGCAATCTCGAGCGGCCGTCCGTCGTTGACGCCTGGTTCTCGCGCCAGCTTGCGCTCCATTCGTTACGTACGATGAACGAACGCCGGCATTCCGATGAAAAAACCAAGGCGGACTATCAACTTCAGCATGCGAAGGCGAGGAATGTGCTGATGACATATCTCGTGTCATACACTCACTCACCCATCCCCCGCCGCGAAATACGCGGCACCCCCTTCCCTCTCTCACAGGGAAGTGAGAGAGGGAAGGGGGTTGGTGGATATAATCAAAATAGTGCCATTAACAAAATAGTGGTGGAGGGAAGATCGGATCATGAGTAGTATATTCATGAAGATGACACTTGCAGCAAAGGAGAAACGCTATGGATCATGACAAAAATGATAGCAGTAAACGTATTGGGTCACTCCTCAGTATGAGCCACGAAGAGCTAAACGATTTCTGGCTAAAGAATGTGCGTATTGCTTGGGCAAAGGGCCGAACAGCGCTGAATGAGATCGTACCGACCATCGACGATGATTTCTTGAAAAAATCTCTGATGCTCATGACCGACGGTGTTCCGGAAGGTGTTACCAAGGACATCCTTGAGGGCATTATGCAGAACGTCGTGCATGATGTGCTGAACAAATACCGGAAATCGATGGCGGCAGCGCTGTACCTGGTCGAAGGAAAGAATGAAAAAGTACTCGAAGAACTGTTACATTCATACGAATGAATATGCCTGAAGACGAGGAGATCAATATGGAAAAAAGCACTGAAGACTTCATAAACACTTCGCCCCTGGCAAAGCGGGTGAAACTGAAAGGGCGTGTGATACTCGAGCGCATGATGATGTCACCCGCCGACATAGCCGAAATACGCGCACAGAAACGCTATGTCATACCGAAAAAAAAGGCGGTCTGCGAGCTTGAGGTGGGCGGACAGGTCATTGCAACCGGGAAGATCGTGAAAAAGCACGGCGAATATTATTTTAAGGTCAAATAGGAGGCCATCATGAAATCGAACGCAATAGAAAGCATGCATATCCCGCTTGAAGTTGTTCTCGGCAAAGCGACAGTAACGCTCGCCGAGCTCGCATCGATCGGCGAAGGATCCATCATCGAGCTCGACCGGCTTGCCGGTGAGCCGATATTCGTTGTCGCGGCCGGCGAAGTCGTCGGCATGGGCGAGGTCGTCGTCATCGACGAAAATTTCGGTATACGCATTACACAAATGCGCAAGTAGGAGGGAACCATGGAAGTCCTGAGAACAAACCCGAACAAGCCGAAGAACGTCGGCAACAAAGTTAAAATG
>JBBTBY010000108.1 GCA_038043445.1 Spirochaetota bacterium | reverse complement strand
ATGAAGCAAGACGCTCGAACGCGGCATCGCTTATATTCTACGACCGTGCCGATGCCTTGCCGAACTTCATCGATTCAGGCGAATACCGGGACTATACCGCGGTCATCGGGAGCATTCCCTCGAATGACACGGAAAGCACGGCCGCATGGCACAGGCTCGAAACACTCGTCCCCTGTGTGACGATGATGTCGGAGCCGCATGTACAAAGTGCGGAAAGGAATTATGTCGGCTGTGACGAAAAGACAGGCATAGCCCTTCTTGTCGATCACCTTATCGAAGAAGGGGCAGAGCGCATTGCGTTCTGTTCGTACGGCTGCGACAGCTACACGCATCGCCGTTGCCAGGGTTTCGTTCGCGCGCTCGGGCACCATCACCGGGAGATAGATCAGCGGTTGGTCAACGCCTTCGATGTGCACAGGGGGGCGATACTGTCATCACATCGAGCCCGAACTGAAGCGGGAACGGATCGCACCGCGTACCGCCGTGAGATATACCGATCACTCTTGAAGGAAAAGCCCGACGCATGCGTATGCGACAGCGATCAGCTTGCCGTGGAATTGAACGAGGAAGCGCAGGCGAGAGGCCTTTCCGTGCCCGGGGATATCATGATCGCGGGTTTCAATAACAGTCCGGTAGCGCTCGGGAAGAAGCCCTTCATTACGAGCGTCGATCAGAACCTCGGCCGCATCGCACGGACGGCACTCCGGCTCGTATTCGATATCGTGAACGGGCGTGCACCGCGTTACGGGAATGAGATCCTCATTACACCGCGCGTCATCATACGCAATTCCACGCTCCGCCGTTCCGTGCTCGTGAATACGCGCAGCGACAAAGCCCTCATGCGGGCGATGAATGAACTTATCGCGAAACATTTTTCCGATCGCGCCGCCGCAAGCGTTATGGCGTCGCGGCTCGGGCTTACTCCCCCGTATTTCCTCAAACGGTATAAGGCGCTGTTCGGAACGCCGTTCACCCGCGCGGTGAACGATATGCGCCTTGCAAAAGCGGCGGTGTCGCTCAAGACGACGAACAAATCGATAACGCATATTTTCATGGAGAACGGCTATACGAACCATGTGCATTTCAACAAGTTGTTCAAGCGGGCATTCGGCAGAACGGCAAAGGAATACCGGAGAACATATAAAAAGAAAAGGTAGAATAGTTATGTTTTTGTCGAGTTATGTTCTGCGCGCCGGAAATGACGTACATTATCGGGGAACGTTGAGGAGTAAGCAATGAAAGCATGTATTTCCGTCATCGCAATGATATGCGCCTCTGCGCTTTTCGGCGCGACCGCCGCCCCGAAAGTTGAATTCGACGCGAGCGGAACGATACGCTTTGCGGACAAAGCGCTGTCGATAACGAAGGGGCATCTGTACTATACCGTCGCGGGCAAGGAACTTATCAATATGTACCCTATCTGGTCTGGGCCGGGGCAGGGGTACGGAGAAGCCGGATACGGGGATAATATCACGGTACATGCCTATGATGCTGCGGCGAAGGAGTTCGTCGTGAAGGCGACGCTCCCGAAAGCAACTGACGCGCAGTATGAGATACGAATGAAGATACTTGACGATGGTCTCGTGCACTATGCGATAAAGTTCACCGCAGTGGGCGACCTCAAGTCAAAAGGTCTGCAGGTGCGCTTCCCTGCGTTCACGCTCGACGGCACTACGATACGCGATGAGAGCGAGGACATCATCATCGAGAAATTTGAGGGCGAGCGCAAGAGCTTCATGCTCCCCAAGGGGATGAGCCCGGAGTTCTTCGCGGAGAACCCTGACCGTGCTATACGGTTCTTCCTTCTCAAACATGACGCCGGTCAGACGAAATACGGCATGAGCGATGCGCGCCACGATAAGGGGATGCCGCGCATGGAATACCGCCCGCAGTTCAGCAAGGAACATGAGATAGAACTTACGCTCGATATACGGAAGATAAGCGCAGAACGCGCGAATTCGCTGTCGACGGAAACCGTGAGCGAATACGACTCCATCGGCATCGGCAAATTCAACCGCATGGAACTCCCTAATTTCGGCGCATCCGCGAACCGTATCCAGAACCCGAGCGCGGAAGAGGGGCTGCACGGATGGGATACCGTCGGCGGGTCGCGCATCACCAATCTTGATCATCTGCGCGAATGGCTTATCGTCGACGACAGTACTGCGTTCCACGGGAAGAAGAGCTTCCGGTTCCAGATGCGGCCCTCCTACAGCGAGAAATACAATACAACGATGAGCCTTATCGCGCCGTACTCGATGCAGCTCAAGGTGGGAAAGACCTATACCTTCAGTTTCTACGCAAAGAGCGATCAGGATGGGCTTTCGATCGGATGCGTCGCCTGGGGGGCGAAGTCCTGGGGTAAATGGCTCGGTGATAAGAACTTCAAGCTCACGAAAGAATGGAAGCGCTACTCCTCATCGTTCAATGCAACGGAAAGTCTCACGACGGTGATGTTCGGCGTACCCTGGTGGTATAACAGCACGTATCAGGGGGTAAAAGAGACCACGCATTTCTGGGCGGATGCCTTCCAATTCGAAGAAGCCGCTGCCCCGACGTCGTTCACTATGAAGCCCCTCTCGGTGACCGCAGACAAGATGAAAAGCTATTTTGCGCTCAAGGATGACAAACAGCTCTCGTATGAGCTTGTGAACAATACGGACAGCGAAAGAACGGTCGATTGCGTTATGAGCGTACGCGACTTTTTCAAGAATGAGATCGCGGCAAAAGTATTCTCCGGCGTGACCGTGCCGGCGAACGGACGAACGGCGCTTGCCCTCAATGCAGCGAAGGAAATGGGATATATCGGCTACTACACGGTTCGACTTGCCATCGAGGACAAGCAGAATAAGTACCGTGATCACGACTTCTATACCGTACCGGTCATCGATGCATTCTCGAAAGCGGAACTGACATCCATGAAGAATCGTCTATTATTCACCTTCGGCAACGGCCCCGGCGGCGACCGCGAACGCAATGCACGCATACTCCGTGAGATCGGCGTTGGAGGGATACAGCCATCGATGTATCCGGTCGACGAGGGAACGTATAAGAGCGTCGATAATGAAGGGATACTGCAGTCCACGGGACTTTTCGGGAACGATCCGCGGAATATGTATATCGCCGATCCGGATGAGAAAGCCGTCGTTGAGCCGATGTGGAGCCTCAAGAGCTTTGAGAGCCCGGAATATACCGCGTACACGAATTTCCTGAAGAACGTGTATCTCCCCAAGTACAAACATTTCAAGTATATCAAATACTACAACGAGCCGCACACGACAATGGCCGACGAACCGAACATCTTCAGCCCGAAGATGATGGCGAAATTCTACAGCGATGTTTACCCTATCATTAAAAGCGTAATACCTGATGCAAAGGTGATATCCTCTGATCCTGCGAATATCGGCGACGGTGCGCGCAAATGGCAAGAGGCGGTGCTCAATGCCGGCGGACTGAAATACATCGATATACTCGCCGGGCATCCGTATCGCGAGAAGCCGGAACGCCCCGACCTTGAGACCGACTACGAGGAACTCATTGCAGTGGCCGACCGAACCGGTTTCAAGGGAGATATCTGGTGCACGGAAGCGGGCAATCATCCGATGCTGAAGCTCCCGGGGTTCGGCACGGCTGAGGCGCGTTTCGCCCCGGTCACATCCGATGCTCCCGGGGTGCGGCCGCTCATTGCGTACAACATACGCTACGTCATTATGACAATGAAATATGCAAGCCGCATCAAGATGTTCCTCAACTGGACGGTCGGGCTCACGATGAATTTCCTCACCGGCACACCGAGCCCGGTTGCGGCGGAATACAATGCTGCGGCACGCGCGCTCGGGAACGCATCCTTCGTGCGCGACTTCAAGTACGGCGACGGCGTAAAGACCTATCTCTTCGATAACGGCGCAGGCAAAGGCGTTGCCGCGATATGGGATTTCGATGACAAGCTTGAGAACGGCGAGCGCAAGGCGAACCGTTTCCGCCTCTACGCGAAAAGCGGTGCTGCTGCTGCCGATCTCTTCGGACGGCCGATGAAGAACGCCACACGCGACGGGGACTATCTCTATTTCGACCTTGACTATGTTCCCTCGCTCATGACCGCCCCCGATGTAAAGACACTCGCTGATGCACTCGAGAAGTCGGGCGTGCAGTATGAAGCGACCGAGCAGATCGCATCGAGTGTCGGGCTCGATTCCTATACCGCGCTTACGCTCAATTTCAAGAATCGCGGCACATCGGCTTTTTCCGGTACGGCGAAGATACGCCTCGGCGGCAATGCCCGCGATCTCCCGCTTTCCGTAAAACCGCTGTCCGGCGCATCGGTACGCATACCGGTCGATGATGTCGTGGACACAACGACCGCGCGCTATAGCGTTACCATGCCGCTCACCATACTTGACGGCCAGGGAAAAGTGCTGAAGGAGATACCCGAGCGGCGATACCATTCGCTTTTCTGCAATAGAAAACGCTCCGAAATAGCCATCGACGGCGACATCTCGGACTGGAAGGATTATCGATTCGGTGTCGTCGGCAAGGATGATTTCGATGTCATCGAATACACGAAAGGCGGGCACACATCGTTCGACGATCTCGGGGCACGGTTCTTCTCGGCATGGGATGAGGACGCGCTCTATCTTGCCGTCGAAGTGCGCGATGATGTGCATCATCAGCCCAACACGCTCGGCGGCACCTGGGCGGGCGACAGCGTGCAGCTCTTCATCGATGCGTTCCGCGACGGGCAGGAAACGTCGCTCAACATGCAGGACGATTACGCCTACGCGATAGCGAAGACATCGGCAGGCGATCAGGTGTACCGCGCCATAAGCGCCGATCGGCAGCTTTCCTGGCTCGATATCCAGAACAATGTGCTTGAACCCAACGTCGAAATAAAGATCGGACGCGATGAGATGAAGAAGCGCACCGTGTATGAAATGCGCTTTCCCGCAAAGTACATCGCCCCGGTAGCGCTCAAGAAAGGCAATGCCGTCGGTCTCGGCATCATGGTCAATGACGCCGACGGCGGACCGCGCAAGTCAGCCATCACCACGTGCGACGGCAAGGAAGGATGGCTGAAGCCGTATTACCTCTCGTTCTTTTATTTTGAATAAGCGACAGCCCTCTCTCTAGTGCACAGCCGCGAATATCGACAGGAGACAGCAATGGCGAAGGGAAAGATCGATGACGTACATAATGAAGAAGTTGCAGCACAGCATGCACAGATAGGCGCGACCGCAGCGATGACAGATGCTGCGTTCAAGCGCAATGATCATCCCGATGCGCAATGGTTCGCGGAAGCGGGGATGGGACTTTTTCTCCATTTCGGGATATCAAGCGTTCGCGGCGAAGGCGATCTGTCGTGGTCGATGATGAAGCGCAGTACAACGGCGGCGGAAACGAACGCGAAATACGGGATCTATGCGGTGCAGACGAATGTTTCTCCGGCGCATTACTGGGAACAGGCGAACGGTTTCACCGCCGACCGTTTTGATCCGCGTAAGATACTCACCGCTGCTAAGAACGCCGGATGCAGCTATGCCGTGCTTACGACGCGGCATCATGACGGCTTCGCTTTATGGCCGAGCAGATTCGGCGAACTGAACATCGGCAGATATCAGCAGGGACGGGATATCGTACGCGAGTATGTCGACGGCTGCCGGGCCGCGGGAATAAAAGTAGGATTTTATTATTCTCCGCCGGATTGGTATTTCAATCGCGAGCGGATGTCGTTCAATTACGGCGGCCGCGCCCCCGATCTCGATGTGCATCACCGTCCGGGCACGTTGCCGGTGCTTTCCGATGAGGAAAGTGCAGCGTACGATGAGCGGAATGCAGTCTATCTGCGCGGACAGGTCGAGGAACTTCTCACGAATTACGGTACTATCGATGTGCTTTGGTTCGACGGAAGTGCCGCCTGTGTGATGGACCGCATCGGCATTGCATGGATACGCTCGCTGCAGCCGGGCATCGTCATCAACCCGCGGCAGCACGGTGTCGGCGATTTCGATACGTCCGAATGCCGCTTTCCCGACACGCGATTTCCCGGCTGGTGGGAATACTGTCATGTATTCTCTGACGGCGCGTGGGGGTATCTGAATCACAACTCGTATAAGCCCGCGGGATGGGCACTTGCCGAACTTGCCAAAGCACGATCATGGGGCGGAAACTTTCTTCCCAACGCGGCGCCTGACAGTCACGGAGAAATGCCGCCGGAATATTATCGGCGTATGGAACAGATAGCGAAGTGGATGGAATACGGTGCTCCGTCGGTCTTCGGCGTAAAGCCCGGTCCCTGGCCGGAACGATCGGATGTACCCGTGACGATATGCGGGAATATCTGGTATCTTCATATCGACATGATCAACGATGGCGCGGCGACCGTTAGCGGCGTAACGAAACCCGTCTCCGTGAAACTCCTGCGTACCGGAGGATCGCTTGCGTTCACTTTTGATGACGGAAAGCTTTCGGTAGTCATCCCGGGCGATCAGCGGACTACACTCGATGATGTTGTTGCTGTGCAGTTCTGGACATAGGAGAATGATCACGCAAACGCGGATGGGTGCAGCGTAGTGATACAAGGATGAAACATGAGAAGCAGCGATCAAGAAAATATTCTGAAAATGCTGATACGTATTGCACTGCTTTGCCCGCTATCATTGTCGATATGGGCCGGATCAGCGGTGCCGGCGAATCGTGATACTGAAGGATGGCATCTCAATAAAGCCGACATAATAACGGACAGCGGGGAGCGCTTTGTACGGCTGGATCTTAAGATCGACCGCGGGTATTCCGGTTTGATCACGACGGTCTCGGCAGATCCGGGTGACTATGAGTTGAGCATTGAATATCGATCAACCGATATTCAGTCATCGCGGGACAAAGGCTCATGGGTGTATATGGCATTCAAGGATGCACAGGGCAAAAATGTCGGCGAACAATTTCAGACATTCGAACAATCGCCCTCGTGGAAAAGCAGTTCCATCCAGGTGAAAGCCCCGGCAGGAACAATGAAGCTTTTCATAAGTATTCGACAGCAGAATCTCATCGGGACGATGGACATACGATCGGTCGAGATACGATCGGCCGGCGATAAAAAACGGATTGCGGTGCTCAGCGTCGAGGCTATGAACGCATTAGCGTGGCTTCTGGATGCGGGAAATAAGATGAGTCCTGACGGCGAGGCTTCGCCTGCCGGAGGGAATATTTTCCTTCCCTATCTGAAAGGTAAGGCGCCGAAGATCGTGCGGGATATCAGCATGGAGAACATAAGCGGTGTTGTCGTGCAGAAATTTGTTTTCCGGTCTCTCTTGGTCGGCGGTGATACGCAGGATGTGTACGCTATCATCGCGCGGCCTTCCGGCGAGGGGAATTATCCCGGACTACTGTGGCTCCATGGCGGGTATGGATGTGCCGATCCCATTGCGGCGATACGGTATGCGAAGGCGGGATATATCACGATCGCCCCCGATCTTCCGGGGATCGGCGACCCGAAACTATGTACGAACTCGGTAGGACCATGGACGAACCGTTTTGCGAAACTCGGCTGGACGACAAAGCCAGACCCTGCCGCGAATGAAACATTTGACGCTGTGGTAGCGGCCCTTGAGGCGTTCGATCTGCTTTCAGCACAACCAGGGGTCATCAAAGAGCGTATCGGTATAAGCGGCATTTCGATGGGCGGCTATACAACGACAATGATTTCCGGTCTTCTCGGCAAAAGGGTCAAAGCAGCGTACTCGAAATTCGGCTGCGGATTCTACGATCGGGGAAGTACATGGATGGCAGGGTTGAATGATACACCGGATGAACAGCGCAAGGCATGGCTTGATAATTTCGATGCCGGCCGCCGGGCACCGGATATCCAAGTTCCGTATTTCATCGCCGCGGCAGTGAGGGACCACTTCTTCTGGCCGCCTGCGGTCAATGCAACGGTGTCAGTAATTCCGGGGGCCAATCTTGCCTATGCCCCGGTGCGCACGCATCAGTTGGCGGGAATACCTGATGGGGACAATCTCGATCTATTGTATCTTGCCTATCATCTGAAAGGCGAGGGTAAGCCGTTCCCGAAAGTAACAATAGATGGTTGCGAGACACAGGCGGATGGCGGAAAGCTGGTGACGTTTTCCGTAGAGGCCCCCCTGCCGATACAGACAGCTACCCTGTTCGTTACCGCCGGCGGAAAGGAATGGGAGCAGATCCCCTGGGAGCCGATCGCTGCAAAGACCATGCGTGAGAACCGATTTCAGGCTGTCATCACACCCGATAAAATAACCAGGCAGGGCGCATGGTTCGTGAACGTATCCGATGCGCGGCCGGCGACCGCCGGGAGCTTTGTATACAGCATGGAAGCGACCGGTACCGGAGCAACGCTCTTGCCGGTGGGTGTCACGCAGAAATAAAAAGTGACGAAACCGATTATTTCACCCGCAGCGACGCAGGTGATCTGCCGAAGCGCAGTTTGAACACGGTCGAGAAATAATGCTCGTTCTTAAAACCGGTGCGCTTCGCAATAGCCCGAAGACTTTCGTCGGTGGATGTCAGGAGCACCGCAGCCGTCTCAACGCGGCGCATAATCAGGTAGTCAATAGGGGTTACGCCTGTCTCCCGCTTGAAGCGGCGAATGACATGCGCGATCGATTTGCCGCTCGCGGCGCTCACATCGGCAAGTGTCAGAGGCGCATGAAAATGCGTATCGATGAAATTTTTCACCCGGAGCACATCGCGTGAATGCTGCCGGTCGTACTGCACGGCAAGCGCGCAGTGTGTGATCACGTTCATAGCGGCCGCGGCGGCCATAGCAAGAAGCGTGTTCTTGCTGCTGTCGGGTGCTTCTTCAAATCGTTCAGCGATCGACAGTGCACGCTTGAAGACCGGGGCAAGCACTTTGCATCCCGGGATATGCATCGTTTTATTAAGACCGTGCATGCCGAGCAGCTGTTCTATCTCCATTCGTTCATAATAGAGGTAGTATTTTTTTGTTCTCTCGGGCACCGGTGAAGACACCTCATAGCTGCCGTGCCGCGGGAGAATGTACACGTCGCCGGGGCGTATGGTGAACGAAAGGCCGTTTATCGTGACCGAGAGCTTACCTGAGACGCAGTATTCAATGGATGTGCACCAGGCAGAGGATGACTCGCGCCGTACGGTCCGCACGTGATGCCGCGTGACCCCGACAGCGAGCGGAACGGCAGGAAGATGGATGCGTTCGTGCTGTCGGATGAAGTGGACGTCCTCAAATACGTTCGGCATACGCTGAATTCTAGCCTGTCGGGGGAAAATGTCAAATCGGTCAATATCTTATACCGATTTGAGCAGATATTATATTGATTAATTTGATGCATCGCAGTATGCTGTTGGAACGAAATTCAAATGATCCGAAGGAGGTTTGCGAATGACCGTTGGAAATCACGGGGTGATCGTTTTGGCGCTGTCATTCGCATCGATACTGTACCCGCAGGGCCGTGTTCTATTTACATGCAATTTTGAGGCCGGTCTCGGTGAATGTAGAACGCAGGGGGATGTATCGGTGGTAGAATCTTCCGGCGGGAAATATGCGCAGTGCACCCTTACGGAAAATAAAGGAGTATCCCGTATTACGCTCCCGGCGATAGCGCTCACCGACAGCACTGAAGTTGAAGTGCGGGTGAAATACCGTACGGCGTGCAATGGGGCCCAGCATTTCGGCCCGTGGATATATATCGCGGTGACCGACGGAACAAAAGCCATTAACGAACCGTTCATCCTTTGTTCGAAGACTGACGAGTGGAAAGACGGCGTCGTTCGTTTTTCGTGTCCGGATAATGCCCGGGTGTTGAACGTGCAATTACGCCTGCAGGGAGCTCAAGGTCGGGTTGATTGGGATGATATTACCGTCCTTTCGATCGGGGCCGGGAGAGCAGCTGCGATAAAGAACGATGGCGCTTCCTTCGCTGCTGTCGATCCGCGATCTATCTGGGAAAAACCGTTGTTGCGTGAAGTGCCGGCAGTATTCCCCGTTGAAGGGATGGATGTTCCCGGTTTGCGCTCGCTCTTTTTTGAAGGTGTACCGTATCGCGGTAAACCGACACGGGTGTTCGCGTGGTACGGCGTTCCCAAGATCGGCGGTCCGAAATTTCCGGCGATGGTACTGGTCACTGGCGGCGGCGGCACGGCGTACGCCAAATGGGTACGTATATGGAATGATCGGGGGTATGCAGCCATTGCGATGGATACCTACGGCGGAATACCGTTCACGAACAAGGATGGGAGTCAGCCGCATTCGTGGGCCGGCCCTGTCGGCGCATTGGATACGTTTGAGCAGATCGATGAACCTATCGAGGATCAATGGCCGTATCATGGCGTTGCAGCGGTGTTGCGCGCCCATTCGCTTATCCGTTCATTTCCTGAGATAGATACGAACCGCATCGGCATCACCGGTATTTCATGGGGCGGCTACCTTACGAGCATGGCGTCGGGTATCGACGGACGCTTTGCGTGCGCGGCCCCGGTATACGGCTGCGGATACTTTTTACTGGACAGCGGCGGCATGTTCGATAAGCTTAAAAGCATGGGTGAACGCGGGAAAAAATGGACGGCGCTGTGGGACGCTTCAACGGTGCTCAAGAACGCACGTCTGCCGATGCTCTGGCTTACCGGGTCAACCGACCGCTGGTTCCCGATTCCTTCATGGCAGCATTCGTATCGCACCGCACCGGGAACGCGCAGCATCGCGATGCGGGCAGCGTGGCCGCATAATCAGGAAGTGGGTGCGAATGCGCCGGAGATCGGACGGTTCATGGATTCCATTCTTACCGGCACCGATGCGATGCCGCGCATCATCGAACAAAAAATAGAGAAGGATGTTCTCACGGTTACATATGAATCCCCGCGGCCGATCGTGGAGGCGGAACTTAATTACACATCAGATTCCGGTACGTCCGAGAAGCGGGCGTGGAATACGGTATATATCCCGTTCGACGCTGAAGGAAAAAAAGTCACTGTTCCAGTTCCCCCGTCGGCAACGTTCTATTTCTGCAACATCGCCGATCGCGACGGGGTCATTGCAAGCAGTGAATGTATGGAGCATACCGCCACCGCTGCGGCCGCCGCAATGAACGGAACTGTCATCCTGAATGAAGATTTTGAGAACCGCGGGGTGGGCATTACGCCCAAGGGTGTATCGCAGGATCGCGCAAAAGGCGCAACCATTGAGATCACCGATGAAGTGTCGGCATCCGGCACGAGATCACTGCGGTTTACCGACGCCCCCGGCCTCGCATACGCATATCATCCCGTGCGCGAGTTCTATCTCGGCAGCAGCACGATGACAAAAGGTCTGGTAACGCTTGCGTTCAATTTCCGCAACAGCAAGGCAAAGCCGGGGCATATGGTGATTGAAATGCGCGATATGCGAAAGTCGCCGCATCAGCGCGGACCGCGTCTCGAGTTCACTGCGAACGGGAAATTGTCGGTCGGCGGAAAAGAAACAGCGCTTCCCTTCGATTCCTGGACGCGCATTGAGATGACAATGATATTGGACGGCAGCGGCGGAAGAACGCATACGCTCAAGATCACCGGAGAAAACGTCGTCAGCGAAATGAGCGCTATTCCCTGCAGCCCGGAGTTCGGCGCTATCTCCTGGCTTGCGTTCATGATGCCGAGTGAAACGAACGGCGTGATATATCTCGATGACATTCTATTCTCTTGTCAATAATGGAGTTGTGTATGCATGAACAGAATCTGAAGTTCACGTTTATTGCCGCTTTGGCCGCACTCTGCATCCCTCTTATGGCGCAGGACCGCGTGCTTTTTTCACAGGATTTTGAATCCGGTTTTGCTGAATGTACCGCACAGGGGGACACGAAGATCATCGAAGCCCCGCTCGGCGGAAAATATGTGCAGTGTTCCCTGGCGGAAAGTAAAGGTGTATCACGCATCTCCATTCCGGCTATTCCGCTTGCAGATGCTGCAGCGGTCGAGGTAAAGATCAAATACCGTGCAAGTCGAAACGGCGGACAGCATTTCGGGCCGTGGGTATATATTGCGGTAAGCGACGGAACAAAAACCATCAGCGAGCAGTTCATTCTCTGTTCCGCCACAACAACATGGAGAGAGGGCGTCGTGCGCTTTCTTTGTCCGCCGGGGGCGAAAACGCTGAACGTGAATCCGCGATTACAGGCTACCGAAGGTCGTGTCGACTGGGATGATATCGTTGTTTCGGCGGTCGATGCCGAGTCGCTGCAAAAACCGAAAGAAACAAAGTCGACGGAGGATAGATCACTTGCGATACTGACAACGTTCAAGCTGGAAAAAACTCCTGACGGATATGTCCTCACTGATGGGAAAACCGTACTGAAGAACGAGAATCAGAAGCCGGGATTGCCGCTGCAGTTCACGCTGCCGGATGAGTGGTGCGAGAATACTACATTTATCTATGATGTACAGACAGAATTTAAAACATACTGGAATACGAGGAACGCATCAATATTTCAGACAATTTTTGCCATAAATCAGAATATCAT
>JBBTBY010000107.1 GCA_038043445.1 Spirochaetota bacterium | reverse complement strand
ATATATCAGGAGTCTTGGGGAGAGTCATGGATCGCTTGACAAATAACATAGGAGGCACAAAGACACAGAGAAAAACAAGGGAAAAAGCAAATAGAACCAATCAGTTCTCCGTGTCTCCGTGCCTCTAGCGAAGCGGGTGGCTGATTTTCTTTCTTAACTTAACAGCATTGGGCCCCTTCCCCTTCAAAAGGGGAAAGGGGAGGCGAAAAAACAGATTGAAAAAATAAATATTCAATGCCGGGGATAGGGGTTATTTTTCACCCCCCGCCAAACCAACGCTTGAAAATATTGATGTTCCCCGGTACAATCCCATTCCATGTCAGCATCATTCCCATCATTAAATGAGATAAAATCGTCTATCGGGCAGGCGAGCGTATTCCCCGTCGCCCGCGAGCTCATGGGCGATTTCGACACCCCCACGGCGATATTCTCGCGCGTGCGGCAGCATCGCTATTCGTTCCTGCTTGAGAGCATTACCGGCGGCGAGAACCTCGCGCGCTATTCGTTCATCGGCTACGATCCAACGACGGTGCTCCGCATACGGGCGAACCATGTCGTCGTCGAGGAGAAGGGCTCACGAAAAGGGTTCGATCATCCCGATCCATTGGCGCTTCTCCATGAAATGACATCCGCGTTCCACGGCGCTGCCTATCCATCGCTCCCGCCGTTCTACGCAGGCGCGGTCGGTTTCTTCTCCTACGATGCGATACGGTATATCGAGAAGATACCGGACAAGAACCGCTCGGATTTCGACAGCGAGGATATCTTCTATGTGTTCGCCGATAAGCTCATCGTGTTCGACCACGTTGAGAACAAGGTGCTTCTGATACGGACGATGCGTCTTGACGGGACGAAGATCGAGGAACTCTACGCACGCGCCGAACGCGATCTCGATGCGATGGAAAAGGACCTTGCCGCCCCGGTGAAGTCAATGCCGAGAATGCTCCCGCGCGGCACGAAAGATATCGCCGTCACGTCGAATTTCACGAAAGAGGAATTCTGCGCGCAGGTGGCCCGTGCGAAGGAATACATCTACCGCGGGGACATCTTTCAAGTGCAGCTCTCGCAGCGATTCTCCTGCCCGCAGAAAAAGATCGATACGCTCGCGATATACCGTGCGCTCCGGCTCGTCAATCCGTCGCCGTACATGTTCTGCCTCTCGTTCGACGATATCACGCTTATCGGTTCATCGCCGGAGATACTTGTGAAGCAGACGAACGGCGTTGTTGCGCTTCGCCCCATCGCCGGTACGCGAAGGCGCGGGAAGGATGCCGCTGAGGATGCGGCCCTTGCCGAGGAGCTCATCTCCGATACGAAGGAATTAGCCGAACACCTCATGCTCATCGACCTCGGGCGCAATGATGTCGGTCGCATCGCCTCTTACGGTACCGTGCGCGTTACCGAGAAGAACGTTATCGAGCGATACGCCCATGTCATGCACATCGTCTCGAATGTCGAAGGTCATCTGGCGCCGGGCAAGTCCAATATCGATGTGATACGGAGCGCATTCCCCGCGGGCACGGTCACCGGTGCGCCGAAAGTCCGCGCGATGGAGGTGATCGACGAGCTTGAGAACGTGAGGCGCGGGCCGTATGCCGGTTCCGTTGGTTATTTCTCCGCGTCGGGGAATATGGATACGGGCATCATCATACGTACGATATTCATCAAAGGCGGCACGATATATTTTCAGGCGGCCGCCGGCATCGTCTACGATTCGAGCCCGGAAAAGGAATATGAGGAGACGCTCAATAAGGTGCGCTCGCTTATCAAGGCGTTGACGCTTGCGAAAGAGATATCCGCTTGACATATCACACGCGCGGTGATATGGTGCACGCCGCTGCGGGATGCTTCCCTGTGCTGCTGTAACACTAACCCCGCGGGATGAGCAATGAAAACGAATTCAGCCCCCGAGAACAGAACTGCGTGGATGCTCCTTGCGCTCATGGCGTTTTCCGTCATCGCGTCTTCGGTCATTCATCACTGCTTTCCCTCGCTCCTGCAGGTGCGTTCCGAGGCGGTGGCATTCTCACGCTATCCTGTCATGTTCCTTCTCGATCTCATACCGATAGTGCTCGCATGGCTCTGTTTTGAACACGCACGACGCACGATGGGCTTTTACCAGGCATCGGTATTTCTCGGCGGATCGTTTTTCTTTACCGGCCTTGTCGAGAATATCTGGGTGCTCTTCGGAAGGTTCATGATCGGCACTGTCTCCTTGGTCGCGGACGGGGCAAGCGGCACCTATTACTACACGCGCGGATTCTTCTGGTGGATAGAGACGCCGATATTGATCTGTCTTGCATGGTTCTTCCTTGCCTATTCATGCGTGTACGCCGTGCACGTCATTGCACCGAAGCTCCCCGCCGTGCTTCGTGCTGCGCTCGGCGGCATCCTTGCGGTCATCTTCGATCTCTGGCTCGACCCCGTGCAGGTGAGCGCACCATGGAAGTCATGGGTGTGGCTTTCCAATGATCACATCCGGATATTCTCCATTCCGCTCTCCAATTTCATCGGATGGTTCCTCATGGTTTTTGTATTCGCCTGGTTCTTCGAGCGGCTGCCGCGTTTCCGAGAGCGATTCAGCCCCGGGGTCTCGGCGTTCCTCTTCTATCTTTCGCTTCTGGGGCTTGCGTTCGGGATATTCCTCGTACAGATAGCATACGGTCTCATTACGATGCGCCTCATCGACACGACCATGAATCTGACATGCGGGGGTATATAGTGCAACGCCTTGTTTCCCTCTTTCCCGCGCTGGCGTTCATGCTTTTCTGGCTCGCCGGAGGACTTCTTCCGGCGATCGTCAGCGGCAGAGCGGAACTTGTCGTGCTCGGCGCTGTAACGCTGCCGGTCGTTGCCGTCATGATAATGAGTGCGGTGCGGTCATACCGGCGGTAGTCCATTTTCAGCGGCAGATGCCCGGACGGCGAACGGCGCATTGCGCTGTTGACGTCACACGCTGCCGCGTTTATACTGCGTTCCATGCCGTACGATACAAACCTGCGCCAGCGGATGCCGAAACGAGCGTTCCGTCCCTTCATCCTTATTGCCGTCTGCATGGCGATCCCGCTTTCCGCACGGCTCTATGACAGCGGCAAACCGCTTTCTGTTGCGCAGACGAAGTATTTTGACATTATCTTCCCCGAGGATTGCCGCCCGTCAGCATCCTCTCTCGCCGCGTTCGCGGATGACCGATACGAACGCCTCTGCGCGTATTTCATGTGCACACCGCGTCCGCGCATCACGGTCACGGTCACGCGCGATATGCATGCGGCCAACGGCTATGCGACGATACTCCCTGAGAACCGCATCACGCTCTATGACTATCCCATGCCGATATCGTTCCATTACAGCAATTATCTCGATACGCTCTTCACGCACGAACTCACGCATATCGTAACGCTCTCCCTGCGTGACGGCATCGCTTCGCCCCTCGCTGCCGTGTTCGGGAACTGGGTGTCGATCACGGCGCTTCTTCCGCGATCCATGGTGGAGGGCGTCGCCGTACATGCCGAAAGCGCCGAGGGCTTCGGGCGCGCGCATCATCCATCGGTGCGGCAGATGCTCCTGCAGGACCATCGTGAGAACAGGTTCAAGTCGCCGGGGCAGGCTGCCGGCGGGTTCGATATCGTTCCGAACGGCGCTATCCCGTATCACTACGGCGGGCTCTTCCACCGGTATCTTGCCGAGCGTTACGGGGAGAAGGTGATACCCCGTCTGTGGACGAACATGGCATGGAATCTCATGGGCATTGACGGTGCAATGGACGGCGAACTGAAAATGAATTTCTCCGCGGTATGGGATGCATTCAAGGAAACGTTCCGATACACGAACGGTTTTGTATCGAATGGGGTTACACTCGCCGGCGATATTCTCGTATCAGCCATGCGTCTCCGAGCGGGAAGGCTCTGGTTCTATGATGCACGCGACGATGCGATACAATGCATCGATGTGCATTCCCCCAACGATGTCCGTACCGTACTTCCTATCTCCTCGCTCCGCTCATTCGATGTTTCCCCCGACGGGTCGCTCTTGCTCCTTGAGACCATGCCGATACAGGGCGGTGTCGTCAGGTCCAGTGTCCGGTTTTTCGATATACGCAGCCGCTCGTTCACGGCGCGTGTCATTGAAAAGCGTGTGAGCGATTGCTCGTTCCGGGGCGAACATATCCTTGCCCTGTCAAGCCGCGGTTCGCTCACCGATATCGTTCTCATCGCACCCGACGGAAGCGAGCGTGTTCTCGCAGAAGGAGGGGAGACGCTCTATTTCGGCCGCCCCGAAGCCGTCGATGAAAAGAACATAGCCTTTCTCGCCAGCGAGGACGGCGTGACAACGGTGCGTTCACTCGACACGACAACGGGCGTTATGAAGCGATACGATATCCCGGTGAAATACGGTATGCATCTGTCCGTATGCGAGGGGAAGATCGTCCTTGCATGCAATAATGATGATACGTTCTATAAAGCCGCTGTCATCGATGGTGCGTTCGTGTCGCTCATGACGAACAATGTGTTCGGCGGCGTGGCGTTCCCTGCCGTGCTGTCGAACACGCTCTACTATGTGTCCACCGGCTCCGAGCGCGATGCGATAATGGCAATGCCGCTGCCGCGGATGCTCAGAACGAATGCGCCGATGCGCCCGTGTACGAATGCCGAAGCAGAGAGCAGGTCGATAGTGCATCCGGTCATGGCCTACAACGGATTTGGCTGGCTTCTCCCGCGCATGTGGATGCCGTATGCGGTGCCGTATCTCAATACGTTCGGCAATGCCTTCGTCGAGGCGGGTTTCCTCGTCTACGGGGATGACCCGATAGAAGAGAATGCCTTTCTTTTCACGGCGGTGTACAATTATGTGCGTAATTTCGCCGGACTGAATTTCACGTGGCAGAACACAACGCTCCCGATATGGTGGCGACTTTCCATCTCCGATACGCTTGCGAGCGCGTATACGTTCTATGACAGGCGGCTGACACGCGCTGACGCGGACCTTTTCCTGCGCATCGATCTCCCTCTGAACGGCGAACATTTTTTCATGCGCGCGTCCGCAGGCGGTATTATCGCTTCTGCTTTGACGGATGCGGTGAGCGCGTATCAATGGCCGTATGCGGGGTACGCCGTGCTGTGCGGGGTGTCTGTCGGCTATAACGGCATTACCGAGCTCGATACGAACATCAAGGAGAGGCTTCTGCAGGGGCGGGGCATAGCGTTCTCTCATTACTATGACGTGAGCTTTCCTTCGGGTGCGTGGAAGTATGAAACATCGTTCGAGGCGGCCGTGCCGTTCTTTCCCCTGCGCCTCGCTGCGTACGGTGCCGCAAGCGATAGACGTCTTTTCCGCCCGTCCGGCGCCCTTGCCTATTCGCTCGCATCACATTATCCCTCTTTTCTCGAATATCGGGATGATACGGTGGGCTCATGGTATTATATCCATGCCGAGGCGAAGTCGCTTCTCTTCAACATTGAGATACAGCAGGGTATATTGTTCCTTTCGCTCTATGTGCGGCGGTTCTATTGCACCGGCGGGTATCGCGCGGCGTATTACGCGGATACATTCCTTCAGTCCTGCTATCTGCGTGTACACCTCGCCGTGCACCCCTACGTGCCGGTGGAGTTCTACGCCGAGGGCAATTATGCGATACGGGACGCTCGCTTCGGATATACGTTCGGTATTGCCATCCCGCTGTTTTTTCTGTAAACAGCTTTATCTAACTTCTTATCGCAGTAATAGAACAAGGGCTCATGAGCCCTTGTTCTATTCAATACGGGCGGGCATTGCGTTCGGCTAAAATTCCAAGCAGCGCTTCCGGTAGTGTAAATAATCTTCGTACTTCACTTCTTCAGGAACACCGTGATCGCAGGTGGGGATGTATCCGCCGTGTTCTTTCATGAACGGGAATATCCTGTCAACTTCGCGGTCGATAGCGTCCTTGCCCTTGGCGAGTATACGCTTGTCGAAACCGCCGTGCATGAGAAGATCGGGGTATTTTTTCCGCACTTCCACTACGTCGCATCCTGATGCCACTTCGAACGGGTTCATGTAGTCCATGCCGATCTCTTTATACACGTCGATGACCGTCGCCGCTTTGCCGTCGGTGTCGAGGTTTACGTACAGATGCCGTGAAGTATCGATCTGACGGCGCTTTGTGTTCGTGATAAGCGCTTGGTAATACGGGAAAAGGAATTCGCGTATCATATCCGGCCCGATGAGCGGCCCTGCATTGTAGCAGATGTCCTCGCCGAAATATATCTCGTCGATGGTCACCTGCTCCTGATGGCGCGCGATGACGGCATCGGCGAGCGTGAGCCATGTCCTCATGCAGGCATGTATCAATTCGGGGTCGTCATACACCTTGTAAAGTATCCCTTCCGGCCCCATGAGCGAACGCAGATACATGTAGCCGCCGACAAGGTTCTGGCATATCACTTGTCCTTCGCCCGCGGCTTTCTTCGCCTTCTCCATACGCACGTCAAGATCCGCGTAGCGTTCAGGCGTCGACGGGTCCATGCGCCACTCGCAGAGCTCTTTCCACGTGCGCATGTCCTTTACCGGATGATCGATGTATTCCGGCATGAATCCCGAGCGTCGCCCCTTGAATACGAGCACATGGCGGCCGGCGAAATCCTGATACACCTCATGCTCGCCGCGGTCCTCTATCACTTTGTCCTCGAAGACGGGATTGAAGCCCGCTTCGCACCAGCCTATCTGGCCGAGACTGTGCTTGCCCGCCGGATCGAAACCGAAAAGCACATGATGCGGCACATCCTGGGGCATGCCCTGGGCCTTCCACGCATCGAGGGAATAGAAGCCGAATTCGCGCTGATAGAACGCCGCCCCCGGTTTCTGCGCATAGAAGTCGCGCATCTTCCGTGCGCCGATGGTCATGTTCTCATACGGCACCATCGCGTGAATGCCGTCTGCTGTACGTTCGCGTTCCATTGTTGCGGTCATGGTGTTCTCCTGTGCTCAAATACAGGGATACCATACGCATAATGGCCGCCCCGGTGAATGGACGGCGTGGTCGTCATGATGGACAAAATCGTACATCGGGATATACTCCTATTCATGTATATACACACCCGCGATCCGATCGCGAAAAAGCTCGGGCTCGAAGTGACCGGTGTCGGGAAACAGCGTTCCACCACCGGTGTAGCGGCACCGCGGACGCTGCCCGTGTATGCGGTGGTATATCTGACCGACGGCTGGTATGAATTCAGGTCCGATGCGCATGATGGCGGGCGTGTGTCGGCGGGCGATGCGTTCTTCCTTTTTCCCGGCATAGCACACACGTATACGCCCGGTGCTCCGCCGTCGCTCGAATACTGGTTCATCTTCGAGGGATATATTCTCGATCGCTACCGCGAGAACGGCATCCTTTCTCCGGCAGCGCCGGTATTCCCTGTCGGCAAGAGCGATAATATCGTCTCTCTCTGGGACGAATGTCTTACAATGGATGAATCCCGTACGCAGGGCTTTCATGTGTCACTTGCACGCCGCGCCACCGCGATATTGCAGGAAGTGATAGCCGCCGGTGAACATCGGGATGAGAGCACCGCAGGGAACGATATCGCCCGGATAATCCATGCAATGAGATCGAATGTCCGTGAGATGGATTTTGACTTTGAGGGATATTGTACACGCGGGAAGTTGAGCGTTCAGTACACGCGGCGGCGTTTTAAGCGGGAGACCGGTTATACGCCCGGGGCGTACTTCGCGCAGATAAAGCTTGGAACGGCGAAGGAACGGCTTGTCACGAGCGATGGAACGGTAGTGTCGATAGCGAACGCGTTGGGGTTCGACGACCAGTATTATTTCTCGCGGTGGTTCACGAAGCTCACCTCGCTCTCGCCGACGGATTATCGTATGGCGTTCAGGTCGTTCGGCGCGGACACGGGGCGTTGACGTGGAGCGGCTCAGGCTGTCAGTATTCGCCGCATGTATGCTCGGGGCGATGCTCGGATGCGGACGAAGCGACGATGGAACGATGCGGGCGTCGAGCACCGATGTCGAGAAGCTTTCTGCAACGATCACGCTCCCGGTACGCCCGATCTCCGCGCGATGGCAGATAATTGAACTATCCCGCGGTGACGGTCTCGGCCCCGGGGATTGGGCGCTCATTGCGTATCTTGTGTGCGATGCTGCCGGCATGAAGAAAGTGCTTGCTTCTGCCGTTCGGACAACGGGCGATGCCCCTGACGTTTCGATCATGAAAGCCGTCGATGCGCCGATGCGTGCGGCGCTTGAGCGGATGCACCTCGATGCATCATCAGTGACGTTCGATGCGCGGGCATTCTATCGCTCCCCGCTCATGCACGGCGTTATCATTACGAAGCCCGGACAGAGCGGTTTTTTTATGTACCTGTATACGATGTGATATTCGAGCGGAATGAACGCGATGATATCACCCGCGTCGGCATGCGAACGCCATTCGTGTTCTGTACAGCCGTGTCGCACCGAGGCGAACGCATTTCAGTATCGGCCGTATTCTTCCACCGCTTCCACCATCGCCTTGATGTTCGCGGTGGGCACTTCCGGTTCGAGCACATGTGTCGGCGCAAGGCAGAGCCCGCCGCCCTTCCCGACGACGCTGATGAGCCGCTTGATCTCCTTTTTAACATCCGACGGAGAGCCGAAGGGCATGAGCTGCTGCGTGCCGACAACGCCCCAGAACGAGAGCGATGAACCGTATTCGCGCTTGACCATGTCCGGCGAAAGGCATTCCGGCTGTATCGGATTGAGTATATCAAGTCCGATATCGATGAGCTCGGGGATTATCGCCGATATATCGCCGTCGCTGTGATACCAGATGAGTATGTCGGGCTTTATCGCCTTTGCTGCGGCAATGTACGCCTTGATGCGCGGTTTGAACATCGTGCGCCAGATCTCCGGAGAGAACATCATTCCCATCTGCGTCCCCACGTCGTCGCCTACGCGAAGTATATCGACACCGGCGGATGCGGCTTGTGTGACCACTTCAATGTTCACGGAGAATATTCTGGCTACGAGTGCTTCGCACCATGACGGGTTGAGATACATGTCCGAGAGGAATTCCTCCATTCCGCGTATCTGCCACACCGTCTCGAATGTATGCCCGGTGAACGCGCTGACGGCATAACCGTCGCTATGAAATGCGTCCACATCGCTCTTCGCATGCGCCCAGCGATAGTCCGCGCCGATATCCGGCATGGGATAGGATTCGATGTCCTTTATCGATGCCGCCTTGATAAGCGGCGATTCCATATGCGTGAAGTGCATGAAATCACCCGCCTGATGGCCTATGCCCCATTCATCGATAGTTACTTCATGCGCGAATGAACGCCCGGCGAAGTAACGCGAATAGTCGTTCCTGTGCGCGGACGCCTTCGCGCCGATATTCCGTATGCCTTGATTTGCGTGATAGTGCACGCTTTTAAAATGATCGTATGCGTTCTCGACATGTACCTCGTTCTTGATCTTATCGATAAGCGTCGAGGTGAAGCTGTATTCCATCGGTACGAATTCCGGGTCCCTGCGCGTCATCGCCCGTATGAGGTTCTCGCGGTAATTCATGGCATCCTCCTGTGCAGTCACCACTAGTATACTGTTCGAACGGGGGCGATTGAATGGACTTCATGGGAACAGGATGGACGAATTGGGACATCACCGTACACGGGCGTCCCGCCGGAAGTAGAGCGGGGCGCATCCGCATCGGCGCTTGAACTGTTTTGAGAAGTGGTATTCGTCCGAGAAACAGAGCTCGCGGGCGATCGCCCTGACGGACATGTCACCGTATGCCAGAAGGTTCTTCGCGTGCGCCATCTTCCGGTCGATGAGATAATCATACGGCGTGAAACCGGTCTCCTTTCGGAAGATGCGTATCGTCTGCGCCGTCCCCTTGCCGATGACGGATGCGGCCGCGGAGAGCCGGAATTTCCGCTGCACCGAGGTGTCGAGATATTCCATCAGCTTGTGTACGGCCGGCGAATATCGTTCCTTGGTGCGTATAGATCCCGACAGGGCGAGCACGATACGATGGAACAACAGTGCCATACGCATATGGCGATCGGGGTCGTCCGCATCGCCGGCGGCTTTCAGCATGTCTTTAAAGAGCGCCCGCGGACCGTAGGGGATGCACTTCATCGTATGCAGCCGATAGGCGCTGACAACGGCATCCGCAAGGGGGCCGACCGTCCAGCACCATATCTTCCGCCACGGTGCATTCGTGTCGGAGCGCAGTTGATAGGACACGCCTTTGGGAAGCACATAGACATCGCCCGCGGTATAGGTGTACCGGGTATCGTTCAGGAAAAGGGTGCCGCTCCCGCCGAGCGTATAGGCGAACGTGATGCCGCCGTTGTGCGTATTGCGGCGCACGTACTTCGGCGATCCGTGCAGTATGCCCACGGACATGACATGGATCGGTGCATCGTCCGGAGCAGGTATGGTGTAGATCGTCTCAGTGCGCATGAACGCATTGTACCATGCACATACAGCCCGTAAAGTGATGTTCATTTTACACATCCCGAAATCGCTTTCTGCCATTCGCGGGAAGGCTCCCATGGTGTATACTAGGGGGAGAAACCGTCATGGAGGGCGTTATGAAGATCATACGCATCTGTACCGTCATCAGCCTCTCGATCGCCCTGTTCGCCGCAGAGAACGACGATCTTCTGCGCACGATACGGACACAGTTCGTATCGGCGTTATCCGAGCCGCCGTCGGTGACCGCCCTGACCGTCCCGGAGACGACAGGGCAGTATGAAAAGTTAGAAATGGATATCGAGCTGAAGGTATCGTACACGAATCCGTTCGACCCGGAAGATATACTCGTCAACGCCGTCATCACCAAGCCCAACGGCGAAACCGTGGTTGTCCCGGCGTTCTACGCTGTTCCATACGAACCGGAGAACGGCCTTACCCAGATGACGGGAAGTCTCCCTTACCGAAAGCTCGGTCCGGGCGTATGGAAGGTGCGATTCTCATCCGCCGCAGTCGGAGTGCATACCGTTGCCATCGCGGTGCGGGATTCGAAGGGACAGAAAGTGTCTTCCGAGCCGCGGTCGTTTTCGGTGATTCCGTCGAAAGCACGAGGGTTCGTACGCATAGCGGAAAAGAACCCGAACTATTTCGAACGTACTGACGGGAGCGCGTTCTTCGGAAGCGGGGCGAACGTACCGTGGACGCGCATCGGTGAAAAGGCGAAGGGCGTTCCGTCGTATGAGCATTATTTTTCACGTGCAAGCGGCATGATATCCTCGACGCGGGTATGGCTCTGCCATTGGGCATGGCTCGAATGGATGCCCTCGCCGAAGTCCATGAGCGACAGGGGATACGGCGGGCTCGGCTACTACAATCAGATGATAGCCTGCCAGCTCGATCGCGTTTTTGCGCTGGCGGAATCGAACGAATTCGCCGTGATGCTCACGCTCGAGGACAACAACGAGCATATGAACGGAACGACGTACGATTCCTGGAAATTCAATCCGTACAATACCGCGAACGGCGGCGTGGCGGGGACGGGGGCCGATTTCATCAGCAGCCCCGCGGTACGGCCATGGTACAAGAAACGGCTGCGCTACATCATCGCACGCTGGGGCTACAGCCGATCGCTCTGGGCGCTCAATGGATTCAATGATTACGACGATGCGAACGAACATGCCATGTCGTTCATTACCGAGATGCGCGACTGTGCGCACCGGCTCACGGAGGGCTGGAGGCCGATGATATACGGCGCCAATTACAAGCGCACCGCGAACGAACGCATGGATTACGCGCAGGGCGCGACGACGCTCGCAAAGCCCGGCGTGGTGCAGGAGTGCTATTTCACCGAAGATGAACGCTGGTTCAAAGACTCGCTCCATACCGAGCTCTGGGATAACTTCGCGAAAGGGGTGGCCGCCGTCATGGTATGGGAGCACACCAAGGTCGACCGCACCGATGCATGGCCGCTCTTCAAGCATGTCCTTGACTTTGCATCCGATCTGCCGCTTGCATCCGCAACGTGGCGGCCGGCGGCGGTGCGCGTCGTGAAGGCATCGGCCGCGGGAAGTTCGTTCTCGCGCGTCATCGTTGCTTCGGCGTACGGCGATATCCCCGATTGGGGCGCGAAGTCGCTTACGGATACGTTCACCATCGATGCCGGAGAGAACGCGGTATGGCTTACGGGCATGAGCCGCACGCTCTATGCCAAGCGAAGCGACCGCATTGCCTGGCGTGTCACGCCGTCGTTCACGATCGACATGCCGGGGAACGGGCGGTTCATTGCACGCGTCGATGAGATCGGGAGCGGCAATCAGACACTCACCGCCGCGGTCGACGGGGCACAGGCGCGCAGTACCGTCTATGCCGGCGGGAGGCGCGAGCTTAAGCCCGACGAGCAGTGGTTCGATGTGCCGCTCGCAGCAGGCGCGCGCACGGTAACGCTCGCGCTCGCCGAGGGCGACTGGCTGCGCGTCGGGAAATACTTCGTCGTTATCGACATCGACGATGCGAAGGGCCTCATCGGGGCGAAGGGTCTCTCCTCCGCGGAGGAGGCGTTCGCATATCTCCCGAACATCACCTACGGCCAGCTCTATCAAAGCATACTCAAGCGCGATGCCGTTGCGGTGAACGATGTGCAGGTCGAATTCAGCGGGCTTGTCGGCGGCGTCTATGCCGTACGCATCATCGACCCCGTCAGCGGATCGCTTGTCGGAGAGAGCGAAACCACTGCCGCGGGGGGGCACGGTGTCCGTCATGGTCAAACGCATCGAACGGGATGCGGCGATCAAACTGAAACGGAAGACCGCACGCTGACCGAGATACAGCATTGCATCAACGTTCGTCTCCCGATATACTGCGCTCATGTGGTTCGGCGAGAGAAGCATTCGGGCGCATACGCTCGGCATCGAGGCGCTCGGGGTAGGGCGCCAGGGATTGAGCGCGGGTACATGGCCGCGTGAGCGGAGAACGCTTTCGACATACGCCGTCGTGTATGTAGCCAGGGGCTCGGTCGAATTCGCATCGCACTATACGGCACAGCGTACCATTAATGCGGGGGAAGCGTATTTTTTGTTCCCCGGTGTGTGGCATACCTACGGTTCATTATCGACGCCGTCGACGCATTACTGGTTCCTTTTCGAGGGTGACATCGCCGATCGATGGCGGGACAACGGCATGCTCGACCCTGCGAGACCTGTCATACATCTCGGGAATGATCGATCCGTGCGTACGCGCTGGAATGCGTGCATAGCGCTTAAGGACAGACACCCTGCCCGGTATATCGACCGTATCACGGAGATAATGACCGGCATGCTCGCCGGCATGCTTCTCCGGGGGAGGACAGAGGCTGCACTCACACGGGAGCACGAAGCTGTCTCCCGCGTCATACAGGGCATGAAGTCCAAGGTCGCTGATGCATCGTTCGATCTCGCATTCTTCTGCGAGTCCGCGTCGTTGAGCTATGAATATGTGCGCAAGATCTTCCCGCGCATCGCAGGCAGCGCTCCGGGGGCATATTTCAAGATGCTGAAAATGGATTCGGCGAGGAAGCGGCTGGCCGGCGGTACGGACACGATAGCATCGATAGCATCATCGCTCGGGTTCGACGACCCGTTCTACTTTTCGCGCTGGTTCAAGAAATTCGAGAGGGTCTCTCCCGCGCAGTACCGCGCCTCATTCGGTGATTTCTACGGCCGCCCCGGCGCAATGGGCAACAAATAAAAAAGCGGCGCTGTCGCCGCTTTCTGTTCACTGTGGTATCGGTCGAAGCTATTCGACAAGCGAGCGTATGACGCGCCGTGCGACCTCGTCGAACACCTTGTCGTCCTTCATGTAGCGTTCGAGGTTCGCCTTAGCCTCCGCCACCTTGTCGGCGCGGATATCCGGGGCTGCCTTGACGATATTCTCAAGCTCGACGCGCTCGCGCTTGTCGGCGGATATATCGATACGGTCGGATTGCTGCACCGTGGTCGGTTTCTCGACCTTCCGGATGTGATGTGTCGGCTGGATATTGTTACCGGTGCCAATTTTGTCAATAGTCATACGACTGCTCCTTCACCTTCATTGTCGGCGTCTTCTGAAAGGGACTTTAACGCTTTTCCCCGATTGTCAATAATAAGCGTAAATTCTCCTTTAATTATACTACCATTTTCGGAATAATCAAGCAAATCTTTACTACAAAATCGTCGTATCGTTTCGAATTGTTTTGTTAACTCGCGTCCGATGACCACCGGCGTCTCCGGCGGGAATACGGCGGCTATATCCGCGGCAAGCGCCGTGATGCGGTGCACCGATTCGTAGAGCACGATGACCTTTTTTTCAGCGGTGCAGAGCTCGGTCAGGCGATTCCTCCGGGAGCCGCTTTTCGGGGGGAGAAAGCCGACGAAAAGAACCCCGTTCGTCGGTATGCCGGCGACAGAAAGGAGGGTGACGAAAGCGCTCGCTCCGGGTATCGGGATGACGGGGATATTCGCTTCCCTCGCGTTGGAGATGAGACGCACACCGGGGTCGCTTATGCCCGGCGTGCCCGCCTCGCTCACGAGCGCGCAGGATTCACCCGCCTGCATGCGTTCGATGATGCGTTCCATGCGGCGTTCGTCCGAATGGCCGTGATAGGAGATGAGCTCCTTTTTGATATCGTACGCATTGAGGAGTATCATCGTGCGCCGTGTGTCCTCGGCGGCGATGAACGATACATCGCGGAGCGTTTCCACCGCGCGATAGGTGATATCCTTCAGATTGCCGATGGGCGTGGCGACGACATAGAGGCCCGGAGTCATCGATGTTTCGACCGGGCATGCGCTTTTGATTTCACATGCACATGCTTGTCGCGCATAAGGCGCTCGAGCGCTGATATCTTCGCGTTGCGGTCGCCGTGCACCGCATTGATATCGAACGGCGGGAGTATCTCCACGTGCACATGCGAGGGCTTTATCGCGAACGAACCCTTTTTCATGATGTGTGTTGTCCCGTGTATGACGACCGGCAGTATCGGTACTGCCGGATAATTCTCGGTGAGTATGAGAATGCCGGGCTTGAAACGCTGTACCTCGCCGTCATGGCTTCGCGTCCCCTCGGGGAATATCGCGATGCTCCGGTTCTCTTTGAGCCGCACCCCGGCGGCAAGCATGCTCTCGTAGGCGCTTTTCTTTTTTTCGCGGACGATGGAGACATAACCTGAGAGCGTCATGAACCATCCAAGAACGGGGATCTTGAAATAGGTGTCCTTCGACAGCCAACGGAATTGACCGGGAAGCACGGCGAACAGAAGGAAGATATCGAATGCCCCCTGATGATTCATCATTATGATGTGTGCTTTTTTTCTGTCAAAATTCTCAAGTCCGTCCACGGTAATGGATGACCCTGAAATAAGGAAGAATAACTTTCCCCAGGTGCAATTGATGCGATGGAGCACATCGTTGCGGAAGCGTCGGAACGGGAGGAGCAGCAGCACCACGACGGTTTCCAGACCGATAACGGTGATCGTCCCCGGCAGCATGATGAGAACGACGAAGACGGTGCGCAACATGATAGAACCCTCGCGAAAAAAATCGTGCGATACGGTGCGTGGCTATCCTATACTGTTTACGTTTTTTTTCAATGTTCGGAATATCTCGATGTCCTCGGCATGGGTGACCTTGATATTGCACGGGTCGCCGGGAACGATATGCACGTCACCCGCGTAGGCTGCATAGACGGCGGCATCGTCGGTCGCCGGAATGCGCGATGCGTCGGCGCGATATGCGTTCAGCGCGGTCATATAGCGTTCGTATGAGAATGCCTGCGGGGTGAGCGCCCGCCAAAGCGTCGAGCGTTCGGGGGAACCGGTGATAACCCCTTCTCTCACGGCTTTTATCGTGTCGGTCACCGGTGCGGCGAGTATGGCCGCGTCGTGCATGTGCACCGCTTTCTCAAGCTGCTCAAGATCGCTTTTCGGTACGAGCGGGCGTACGCCGTCGTGAATGAAAACATATCCTATCCCCGAGGAGGCCAGCGCGCGCATGCCGTTCATCACCGAATCGACGCGTTCATTCCCGCCGTCCACGACAGGGATATCGATGTTCGCTTTCTGCAGATGTTTCAGCGCCGTTTCACGGTCTTCCGCCGGGGCGACGAGTACACTGTGCTTGAACGGCAGGATAAAGAGCGAGCGTATCGCATGTATGAAAAGAGCCTCGCCGTCCACGGGGTAGAACTGTTTTTTTACATCGAGGTTCGCGCGGCGCGAGCGTCCGCCGATAAGAAGGATGAGGCCGTTGTCGTTTAAAGATGTCATGGGAAAACCGTCATGTCAAATTACTCTTTCGTGCGTTCTATATTCGTACTCTTTCCAATCGATCTGCCGCTCACCTTTCTGCAACCCGCGACTTAAGTCGCGGGTTGCAGAAAGGTGAGCCCCATCGACCCTCATGTTTCACAAATAGAGACATTCGCCTTTACTATCAACTGCTTTCGCTGCATATTGACTGTAGTATATTACAAGAATATACATTTGACAACGACCAATGCAGAAATATGGCTATTCACCAATAGCCGCTTACTGCTTCGTAAACTGAATCTTCCAATCCACGCCGCCGCTTTTCGATGGATGGATATCGATCGCCGCAATGGCGCCGTCGGTCCGGTGCGCTATCTTCTCGCTGCAGTCGACGCCGGAAAGCACATATCCCTCCGGTACATGACAGGTGATCGTATACGCATCTCCCTCCACGCAGCGCGATGTCCCTGACAGGATGTTCTTCTTTGCATCCCATGCGAGCGCGGTAAGATCGATGCCGCCCTGCGTGATATGGCGAGAAGTCGATATCAGCTCCGGATTATCGGCTATCGGAGTTATGCGGAGCACGGCGGTATCCATCGGGGCTATCGCGACAGTGAGTGTGTCCCCCACGATGCCGATATGTTCCTTTTTCCAGAAATCGTAGACGGCAAATCGCCGGCCGCTGCCGGTATCGATGTGAAAGTCAGATAAGAGGCTCAGATTCAGTTCAAGCGTTTCATCCTTCGTGTTCATGATGCTTACGACATTCCAGTTCCCGAATTCCCTGCACACGGCAAGATCAACGGTTACATATCCTGCCGCACGCTTTTTCTGCTGGATATCCGATGGATGAATATCTGCGACAGGGATTATCCGTTTGAGCATATCGATACGCGCGTCATCGAGCGCGGAAAATTCATCTCCTATGGTCACCGGAAGTCCGGCGAGGCCGTAGAACGATACGCGCGAACGCGCCTGCGCAAGCGTATTGAACTCGTCGCGAAGGACGACATTGTCACCGTCGGTGTAGAACGCGGTGTTATGCAGGGGGAAGAAGTGCAGCACACGATCGATGGAGTGCGAGAGGAATTCGCTCCAGCTGAAAATATCGCCGCCGATGCGCGATGCGCTGAACTCATCCATGGCGAAGGTGATATCGCGTTCGGATTCTGCCGAACAGGAGAGCATATACACGTCAGGGCCTATCGTTTTCCTTGCGGACCTGACCACGTTCCGCATTGCCGCGTCGGTGGAAAGCGTTCGGTCCTTGAACTTCGAATGGAACTCGTCGCAGACGCTCAATGTCGCCGGGAGGCAATCCCACTTTATCGCTTTGTATCCCCAGTCGAGTACCTGACGGAACACTGCCGGTATATATTTCTCAACGACATCGGGATGGCTCGGGTCTATCCACCATTGTCCGCACCAGACCTGCTTCTGCGCCAGTATCCATTCGGGGTTTTTCCTGAGGAGATCGTTCTCGCGTCCGTCATTCGTTGCGCCTATCCACAGCGCGGGGATGAGCCCGAGCTTTTCTATCTCTTTCGCCACCGGCGCAAGTCCGTTCGGGTAGGCCTCCTTTCGCGGCGTGAACGTATCGACGCCGTCATCGCCGAGCCCGGTAAATCCGCTGTGATTCCACTCCCAGTCGACCCAGAGGCAGAGCTTGTCTGAATACTTCCCGAATATCGAAGCGAGCGAACGCGCGTTCTTCAGGACTATCTCTTCGTTCGCTTTGAATTGAACGGCATACCACGTCATCCAGCCGACGGGCGGTGTGGAAAAGCCGTGGCGCTTATCGATCGGAGAGTAGGGGATGGCGAATTTCCGCTTGCAGAAATTCTCATGTATCTTGAACGAGAAGGAGCGTCCGAAATCGAGACCGCTTTCAAAATCGAAGCGATAATGCGACGAGCCCCAGTCGTAGCGGACATGGAACAGATCGGTCGCTTTGAACTCAAGGGCGCGGTCGGCGGTGCGGTCGAAGAGGGCGTTGTCGTGCACCGAGAACGCGGGGCCGCACGCTGCGCGCAGGATGTGATCCTCGGCGTTCAGACGCACACCGAACGTGGATGTTTCAGGTTCATCTCCCCAGAGAATATCGCCTTCGACACAGACGATGGCGCGGGTGAATGTTCGTATCTGCAGCGAGCATGCCTCGAGGGCGAAGTGCAGTTCAACGCGCGGCACGGACGCGGGACCGTCGGCGTAGATCACGCTTAATGTCCGTCCGCTCAAGGCGACGCTCTGTTTGCATTCTACCTTTTTATAATCAGACACGGAAAATCGTTCGCCCGTATAGCTTCGTATCGATGCTTTTCCATTGGTAATGAATCGTATTTCCTGTGATGTGCCCGAGGGTGTGAATGAGCAGGAGAACGTGTTCGATGCCTCGTCGTATTCGGCGGAATAACCCTTGTAATTGATGTACATCGATGTCTCCTTTGCTCCGTGCATTGTTATTTTACATGCTGTTCGATCTATCTACAAGCGGGCGAAGTTCGCGTAATTGAGCGCTTCAAGCACATCGAGCATCATGTCGGAAGCCTTGTCGATGGAGTCCATGATATATCGGTTCGACTCTATCGATTCGAAATCATTGTTGGAGATAGACTCTGCCCGTTGAAAGAGACCGGCGGCGGCGAATTTTCCTGCTTCGCGCGCGATCTTCGTCCACATGTTCACGCGCACAACGCCGTCATCCGAGAGTCCGTGCATCTGTTCCGTGTTGAGCGATGATGTGCCGTGAAGTACGAGCATTTTTCTGCCGAGCGCTGCGGTAAGTCCCTTTGCACGCGCGTTCATGTAGTGCGCATCGCTTTTCGATGACTGCTGTTCGGTGCCCAGATCGGCGACGAGGAAATCGATGCCGGTCGATCTCACATACTCGCGTGCCCGTTCGAGATAATTGTCGGATGAGCCGGTGCTCTTTTCGTGCTTATCGGCGACGACAAGCTCTTCCATGATGCCTTCGACAAGTATCTTCTTGCCGAAAGACCGTACATACTCGCGTGTCATATCGATGTTCTTTCCCGAAGGATACCGCTGCGCATCGAACATGGCTGACGCGAGGTATTTCGTGCCATCGGTGAGCGCCCATTCGTCGCGCTCGGGGTCGGCATGATCGAGATGCGGGAGCACCGTGATGTTCCGATACGGGGAGTCGGGGCTCTCGCAGAGGAGATGGAGATGGTCCATGATGCTCTGAAAGCCGAGCTTGGCGTTTTTACTGTGCGTGACGCGCTGCGCCTGCGGCATATGCGGATAGTTGAACGTCATCGCGACAGCGAGCGGTACGCTTTCGATCTGATACTTGTCGCAGAACTTCTTCGCGGCAAGGAGTATCGCCTCGGTGTTCCAATGGCTTGCGGTGCAGAATATCGCCATCGATGCGTTCTTTTCTATGACGCTGTCGATGACCTTCTGCGCGGTTTTTTTTTCGGTGACTATCGGCATGTGACGGTCTCCGTTCCCTCGCGAAGTGCCTTCTGTATCTCGCCGAGAGAGGGGCTTACCGGATCGAATTCCAGATGCTCGATATGGCGCGCTGCTTCAGAGAGCGCGGGAGCGAATTTCCCGAATGCGCAGGAGACGTGATGTATGTACGGTCCGTAGATGAGCTTTTCTTCCCAGAGCGGCCAGTCATTCACTTCGAGATAGGTATATGTTCCTTGATTGAACGGGCCGGGCACGGTCTTCCCTTCGCCGCAGAAGAGCGAATACTTTCCGTTCACGCCGTCAAAACGGCTGACGGTGACAGGACCATCCTTGAGCTTCCAGTTGCATACGCCTTCCGCATGGCTCGGCAGGACGAAATGGCTGTTGATCGTCCGCTTGCCTTCCGCAAGCGTTGCCGGGAACGGTCCGCAATGCCAGAGGAGTTCGGCATTATCGTTCTCAGGATGGCGTATCGTAAGGTCGGCGAAGAATGTCGGGTGTTCGAAATGATCGCAGGCCTGGAGCATGAGTGAGCTCAATGCGCCGTGAATATCCGTCTCGCATGCTATGGGAAGGCCTTCGTCGGTGAGCTCGGCATGAGCGAAGCATGAGCATATCTTGAGCTCTTCCTGGAGCGCATCCCAGCATTGGAAGGCGACCGCTCCGAGACCTTCTGCATCGCTCCATTTACGTATGGCAAGCTTGAGCGCGGCGAGCTTCCTCGGGAGCTCTTTGTCCATGCGTGAGAAATCCGCTGTGGTGCGCATTGCTTCGGCAACGGTATCGATGTCCTTTGCGTTCGATGCGAGCGAGGAGCGGACCTCGGCGATTATTTTACTGAGGTCCACCGGTACTATCTGTACGCCGAACTTCTCCATCAATTCGCCTTCGTTGACGATGACGGAATAGAAATCGCGCGGCCGTGTCGACACCTGCCCGATGCGCGCTCCCTTGAAATGTTTGACCGCATTGGCCGCACGGAGAAAATTGAGAAAACCATTCTCAAAGACAGGGGTATCGAGACGCGAATTGACGATGTAGGTGAAGCGTACACCGAATCGCTGCATCACCTTCGATGTCGCGAAGAGCCCGCACTGTGAATCTCGCAGGCGCTCACCGGCAGCGTTCGGTGCTTCGTCCCGCGGCCCCCAGAGGAGTACCGGCTTTCCGATCTTTTTCGCGGCGAGCGTGACGGCATCTTCCGTGCCGAAATTGCAGTGCGGGCAGAATACGGCATCCACTTCTTTCTCGATGAAATGGCGTGCCACCTTGGCGGATTCATCGGCATCGCGGATAAGGCCGTCCTCGTTGAGCCATTCCAGGTCGACTATCTCAAGCGAGGGGGATAATTCCCTGATTTTGTTGAGTATCATGGTCTTGTATTTCATGGAGTCTTCGCGCGAAAAGAAGCGTCTCCGTGTGGGCATGAAGCCGAGGCGTAATGGGGTATGCATATCGGCACCTCTTTATATTGTCACGTGTCAATAATAATATACTAACGATGTTGCCTCGTGTCAACTGCAATATAACAATAATTCGGCGATGGCATTGTATACGGAAACCGCCGCGAAAACGGCAAATCCCAACGGCGTCTGTATGTTTGCGGTGTAGAAGCGATAGGATCGAATAGAACAAGGGGTCATGACCCCTTGTTCTATATTTTCGCGGCAATTATTATGCAGATTCCCTGATTATCAGCTCAGAAGTGAAGATCTGCTGCTTTTTGCCGTGGAAACGGTCATGGATAAGATCATCGGCCATGGCTACCGATGCACGGCACATGAGGTCGATGGGCTGTTTCATGGTGGTTATCGAGGGATAGACGAATTCGGTGAACCTGAGATTGTCATGCCCGGCGATGCGTATGTCCCTGCCGGGGACCTTTCCGCTGTCGCGAACGGCTTTGATCGCGCCCAGTGCGACAGCATCCGTCACGCAGAACACCGCGTCCGCGCGCCCGCCGTTCCTGAGATAATGCGCCATGTTCTCATAACCGAACCGTTCATTATCCTGTTTTTCCGTGCTGGCATCGCATGCAATGATATCAGGTCTCAGCGCATGTTCTTCCATAGTACTGATATAGCCGTTCTTTCGGGCGAGTGATGTTGGATTCGAATCGCCGTAGAAGCTGCCGAGATAGGCTACCCGTTCCGTCGTTCCAAGGAGATGCTCGGTCATTGCCGCAGCGCTTGCCTCATTGTCATTGAGTACGCTGTATCCGCGTTTGTTGAGGGTGCGGTCAATGTAGATGACAGGGACGTGTTTCGCAGCAAGCGTGTGTATGCGTACATTGGGTCCATCAACGACCGGGACGATGATGAGCGCCGATACTTTCAATGCAAGAAAACTCTGAATGATCTCCGCTTCTTTTGTGGCATCGTTATAGGATGATTTGTAGATGAGACGATACCCTTTGCTTTCGATGAGCGTTTCGGTCAATTCTATCATCTCATTGTAAAAGTCATCGGTTATATACGGCACTATCATCGCGACTATGTTCGTTCTGCCTTTCACGAGGCCGACGGCATTATTGTTGGGCATATAGCCGTGGCGCTTGCATATGGCCATTACCGCATCGCGGCTCGCTGCCTTTACCGTCGTATCGCCGTTCAATATCTTCGATACGGTGTAGCGGGAAAGCCCCGCTTCTTGCGCGATCTCATCCATGGTGATCATTATGACTTTAAGTATAGCATGATGAAAGGTATGAGACAAGTCTCAGATGATGACTGATCGATCGGTCACAGTACGGTGTTGCGATAGGTCTTGGGCTGCATGCCGGTGATCTTCTTGAACATCCGCGAGAAATGGAATTCATCATAGAACCCGAGCGAGAGCGCTATCTCGTGGAAGGTCTTCTTCGGCGAGGATGCTATCATGGCGGATGCATTGCTGATCCGGCGGCGCAGCTGATATTCCTTGAGCGACATGCCGCATTCGCGGAGAAAGAGCCGCTTGAACGTGCTCACGCTGATATTGGCCTCTTCTGCGCACGAGCTCTCCGTCCTTGGTTCGCCGGGGTCCCTATCGATGCTCTCCCGAAGGGATGCGATGCGGGAGTGGCGCTCAGGGGACGTGTATTCCCTCGAGAGATCGATAAGCAATACGGCAAGGAGATGCGACAGCCGCCTGCGGGCGGAGTCAGCCGCAGCATCCGCACCGAGCATTATCTCTTCGAAATACGATGCAAGGCGTACATTCTTTGACCGGGTATGCCAGTTGAGAATAAGACCGTTCGATGAGAGGGATGTCCCGTCGGCATGGAGCGCAGCGAACGTTATCCTGACCGCTTCATACGGTGCCGATGGCAGGGGGTTATCGAATTCGTTCTTCGCCGCAAAGAGAACGATGTCCCCCGGCTCAACAGGGATGATCTCGTCTCCCCAGCACACCCGTCTTTCACCGGATACCTGCAAATAGAGGATATGCTGCGGCGGTATATGCGGTATATGCCAGTCGGAAAAATCGCTTCGGACGAAGCGATGCGCTGATATGATCTTACGATCGAACGGGGCGGTAAGTGATACGGACTTCATATGAGCTGATAGTACATGTTTTTTCCATATTTTCAATTCACCGGTAGTGATATCCATGGTATAGTAGATGTGAGTACGTATCACATCCGCGAGCAGCGCTGCGCTATCGTTACGATACGCGGCAAGGCAGGAGCGCTATGGCTGAACATCCAAACATCGTCCTTATCATGTGCGATCAGCTCCGCGCGTTCGAGGTCGGCTGCTACGGCAACGCCGTTATACGCACCCCCAATATGGACAGACTGGCCTCCGAGGGAGTGCGTTTTGAAACGGCTGTCACGAATTATCCGGTATGCATGGCCGCGCGTTCGGTAATGCTCTCCGGTCAGTATAATCGCACCTGTACCGGCGGCGTTGCGAACGTGAGCCATCCAAGCTGGCAGAAGGGCGATCACAATATGCCCGAGTATCCGGTGAACGGGCGTCCCCATCTCCCGTCGCCGACAATCGCCGAATTGCTGCGCGGGGTAGGATATCAGACCTCCGTTATCGGTAAATGGCATATCCATTCCTGGCCGCATGATATCGGTTTTGACAACTGGCTCATTCCGCGTGTACATCATGCGCATTCGGGGCAGCTTTTTACCGAGAATGGCGGAACGGAATTTTCGCCGCCCGGGTACAGCGTTGACTATGAAGCATCGCGCGTCGAGGCATTCCTGCGAGAGGAGCATGAAAAGCCGTTCTTCCTTTACTACAGCATATCCCCGCCGCATTGTCCGCTCAACGACGCCCCGGAGAAATATCTATCGATGTATGATCCGAAGGACATCCCGCTGCGTCCGAACGTGAATCTATCGATACCGCTCAAGGATCAGGAACATTGGTTCAAGGTATATCGATGGGATTATCGCTATTACAGCATGCATCTGCCGTACACCGAAGCGCTTCCGCCGGAGTACGATCTGCGACGTCTTATCGCCGATTATTACGGTCTGACATCCTGGGTGGACGACTGCCTCGGGCGCGTGCTTGCAGCGCTCGATGATACCGGACTTGCGGAGGACACTATCGTGGTGTTCACATCGGATCACGGGGATAATCTCGGGAGCCACGGTCTTGTACAGAAAGGCGGCCCCAACGAGGAATCGATACGCATACCGCTCATCATGCGCGGTCCCGACAGCTGCATGCGCGGCGGCGATGTGCGGTCGGATGTCGCAAGTCTTGTCGATATTGCGCCGACATTGCTCGCGCGAACGGGATGCCCCATCCCCGGACATTTTCACGGAGAGGACATCTTCTCGCCGCAGAGGGATTATGCGATAGTGGAGACCGGCGGCGGGCTGGAAATACGGTCGATGACGCATATGTATTATCTTCCGTATGCGGACACGCGTGTGCTGTCTGATTCGCCGCGGTCGTTCTACGATATGCGGAGCGACCCGTATCAGATACGGAACTTATGCGGCACGGATGAACAGCCGCAGGCGGTGCATGTGCTCGACAGGGCGCTGCGTCAATGGCATAAGGATACCCCTTGGATGAAGGAATCTTAATTTCTTGCCCGCAAAAAGTAATTATCGCCCGTACCTATTGCTGATACCTGGCAGAAAGCAGCTGTCACGCTGCCGTTGCGCACGGAGGACGAGGCGAAAGCGCGGTATTATCAGGAAAAAGAAGTAGCGCTCGCCGCGCTATGAACAATGCAGTACTTAGCCAACCAAGGGGGTCGAACCCTCGACCTACGCATTACGAATGCGTTGCTCTACCAACTGAGCTAGGTTGGCGAAAACCGAAGCGGCAGGCAGTATATCATGCAAAAAATTAATATCAAGCCGATGTTCGTCGTTCCTGAAGATGCCGCTCGCGGTAATGCATCGGAGAAAAGCGTGCGTGTTTCTTGAAGAAATTCGAGAAGTAGTACTCGTTGGAGAAGCCGAGCGCGCGCGCGATAGATCTGACCGACTCGTTCGAGCCGAGGAGGAGCGATACGCTTTTTTCCAGCACCAGTTTTTCCACATACTGCTTGAGGCGTATGCCCATATCCGTCTTGAACTGTGTCGAAAGATAGTAGTCCGATGCCCCCGCGCGTCGAGAGAGTTCCCGTATCGAGAGCTTGATCGAGAGATGCTCACGGATATAGCTGATAAGTTCGCGGTATTTCCCGAACACGGCAAGCCGGTCGGTATCGATGCTGGCGCGGCAGCGGTCAAGATACGATGTGACCGCATTGACCGAGGCGCTCCAGAGCGACAGCGCGTCGACAGCGGTGACAGATGCGTCCTTTGCTGACCCGTATCGGGGAAGCGCGGAGACGGGGATGATCCTCTTTTCGCGGACGAAGAGCGTTACCTCTTCCGCGGCGAACACGAAAACATTGAAGTCGATCCAGAATTTGCTCACCTGCTTCGCGCTGGCGGTGAAGGGCATGCCGGCCGGTATGAAATAGGTCCTGCCGGCAGAGAGCTGATACGTCGCGGTCGCGGCCTTTACGGATATGGAGCCCGAGCGTATCGCCCAGATGCGGGCGACATCGGTGCGTTCACGGTAATAATCATTCCAGTTCCAGGATGCATCGAGCACTGCATTGCCGGCCGATGAAAGCTTAAATGACATGCGTTTCACCTCTTCGGTGAGGCGGCGGTCGATGTCGGCGTGCATCATGCGTTCAGTATATCGCTCATGCGCCGTTCATGCAAACGCAGCGCGTGAAATACAGAATGCATACGTGCGCCCAAGTGCTTATTGACAGCGCGGGCGCATCGTTCTATACTGCTCCGACAAGGAGCCTGCTATGCCGTGGTGGTTCAATATCTTCCTCAAAATGTTCTTCCTTCTCACTCCGTTCTTCGTGCTCTCGTCGTTCATATCCATGACCGATGGTTTCACACCATCGCGCCGTCGTATCACCGCGATAAAGATGGGCGTCGCCATTGCTGCAATATGTTTTGTGCTCTTCTGGTTCGGCGGTGTCATCTTCAATGTGTTCGGCATTACGCTCGATTCGTTCCGCGTCGGCACCGGTGTATTGCTCATACTGTCGGCGATATCGCTCGTGCGCGGCGGCGCTGACGCGAAAAAGGATAACAAAGGTGAAATATCGGTAGTGCCGCTTGCGATACCGATAGCGGTCGGTCCCGGCACCATCGGCGCCGTCATGGTCTACAGCACCGAACTAGAGACATTCCAGGATAAATTCCTTGCGCTCACGGCAATACTCGCGGCAGCGCTTCTTACGGGTTTATTCTGTCTCCTTTCCGAGGCGATACGGAAAGTGCTCGGCGTCAACGGGCTTGCCGTGCTCTCAAAGCTCACCGGCCTTGTCATCGCGGCGCTCGCAGCGCAATTCATCCTCGGCGGCGTGAAAGGATATCTCGGCCTCTGACAGGCGATCTTAATCCGTATCTTTGTCGGTAAAGAATCTCGCCCATACGGGAAAATGATCGGACACTTCCTTCGCCGGCATGGCGAGGCGATAGATAATATCAAAACGGAACACGCCGGCCTTCCCGCTCCAGTCCTCGACGGTATATTTTTTAAGGAAGATGATCCTGTCATACGTGCGTTCGCTTTCGGCTATGGTCGTATCCATGTCGTCGGTTATTGACCAGCAGAAGCGCTCATCCCGGATGCCGGTTGTCGTCTTCTCGCTGAAATACGTCCCGTCAGCGTTCAGGTCACCGAGAACGATGATGTCCTTATTCGTTGCGTGACGCGTCGTTCCGGCAATGACACGGATGAGCCCGTCGATCTCGCGCTCCGCGTCGGTGGGCTTCGTGTGAACGATGATGAGCGTGAAGGTGAAAATCCCAGCGGCAAAATGCCCGATATACGGCGGGCGTTCATAGACATCGTTCGTATCGCGGTATACCGATGCGCCGGAGCATTGCACGATGTTCGTGCGATAGACGAACGCATATTGCTCCTTGCTCACCGAGCGTCCGAGCCTGTCGCTTATAACGTATCGGTAGCGCGTGTCGCGCGTATGCACGCGTTCCATGAGCCGCGGCATCGCCTCACCGGAGCTGTCGCGTATTTCCTGCACCGCGATGACATCGAAATTCGTTACGATGTCCGCGAGCACCTCAAGGACATCCGCTTTCTTCGATTTCGCATCGCCGAATATCTGTATGTTGAAAGCGCCGATGGTCATCTCATTGCTTCCCGCAACAAGCATCGCCGCTGAGAGGAACGATATGACGAAGCTCTGCATCGAGGGGTGCATGCGACAAGTCTCGATAGCTGCTGCCGAACGGCGTGCCGGATTTCCGTTGCTTTTATTCATATTTCCGCAGGACTATCGTACATGCATTCAGTATATGTATTGTGCATAAAAAAGAAAGCAGGGGGCCGCCGATGACATCATCGTATGCAGCAGCGCCGACGAAGGATAGAATTCTCAGGAACGGCAAACCGTATTTCTACCTCGCCGACACCGTATGGAGCGCCTTCACCAAAGCGCCGATGCCGGTATCGTTCGTCGACGGAAAGACCGTGTTCGGCATGCCCGCCTATAATGCCGACGCGCTCATCATCATCCATCGATAGACAATTTCACGTAAATATTCATGGAAATAGCGCAAAGACATTTTCCCGTATCGATGATACTATAAGCATCATAGCGGGAGCGTTCCATGAGCAGTGAAAAAATACTTATCGGCATCGATATCGGCGGTACGAAATGCGCCGTCGTCATCGGTACGGCGGATCCCCCGCTCACAGCCTCTCGCGGACGCACGCGTTCGTCCGCTCAGATCACCGTCATTGACAGAACAGCGTTCCCGACCGAGGCCGCAAAGGGGCCGAAGAAGGCCATCGCCCGTATCATATCCGCCGTACAGGCCATGCTCGTGAAACACAGCGTTGACCGCGCTGCATGCAGAGGCATCGGCATCAGTTCCGGCGGTCCGCTCGACAGTGACCGCGGTGTGATACTCTCGCCGCCGAATCTCCCCGGATGGGACAATGTGCGCATCGTCGATATCATGAAAAAAGAATTCGCCGTGCCCGTACGCCTTGAGAACGATGCGAACGCCTGTGCGCTCGCCGAGCATCGTTATGGCGCGGGTGTCGGATCGAAGAACATGATATTTCTCACCTTCGGCACCGGTCTCGGGGCGGGGCTGATACTCGACGGAACACTCTACGGCGGTACCAACGGCATGGCTGGCGAGGCGGGTCATATTCGGCTCGCAGAGCACGGCCCCGTCGGTTACGGCAAGGCCGGTTCATTCGAAGGGTTTTGCAGCGGCGGCGGGATAGCACAGCTCGCGCGCGACAGGGTGCTTGAACGCACGCAGCGGGGTGCCGATCCGGGGATACTCGGCACTGTTCCCGTTTCGGATATAACGGCCAGGGATGTCGCAGCGGCCGCCGTCCGCGGGGATGTTCTTGCGAAAAAGGTGCTCGAGATATCAGGCGAGCTCCTCGGGCGCGGGTTATCCATCCTCATCGATGTTCTCAATCCCGATACGATAGTCATCGGCAGTGTGTACGCCCGCGGTGAGCGCTTCATCCGTCCGTCGATGATGAAGTCGCTTGCACTCGAATCGCTCGCGCGTTCGCGCGCGGTATGCCGCATTGTCCCGGCGCAGCTGGGGGAAGCGATCGGCGATATCGCGGCGCTGGAATTGGCGCGCATGGCGTCGTTATCGAATGGGTGATCGAGGCCGTCGCGTAAAGAGAGAACAAGGTGGGTATGACCCTTCTCAGCGATCCTGATGACGTTGTTTTTTTCAAGACGGTATGGTGATCGGTTAACAATATTTTCGCGACAGCCTGCGTCCGGCGATTGAATTGTTTTTTCGATGCCTGTATAATCGGTCCACCTTTCCAAGGAGGCCGATATGCCGGGTTACGAAGAGACGCTCGTCAAAGCCGTCTGGCTCATGATACACATCGATGACAGCGCCGGCGGTACCAATAAGATCGAGCTTGAAGTACTCGACAGGCTCGGTTCGGTGGAGAATATACCCGCAGGCATGAAAGATGAGGCGATGAAAGCCGCTGAGTCATTGATGATGACGGGGAAGAATGCGTTGAGGGACCATGTTGCCGAACTCCTTACGACGGAGCGCTACGGCAGGAAATGCCGGGCGATAGCGTGGATGAAACGGGCGGCGCTTGCATACAAGGGCGTGAATCACGATGAGGAAGCGCTCCTTGACTTCATGCGAGGCCGTTTCTCCATCGATTGGGGCGATGTGACCGATTACGATGCGATGATAGCGAAGGAAGTCAGCGGACAGAAGCGATAACGTACGTACAACATACGAAGGAGTTCCGATGAAAGCAGCAGCATTTATTTTTCCCGGGCAGGGAGCGCAGAAGCCGGGCATGGGGAAGGACATCTATGAGGCATATCCCGATGCGCGGGAGATATTCGATGCCGCGGGAAAAGCTGCGGGCATTGACGTGAAGTCGCTCTGCTTCGAAGGCAGCGAGGACGATCTTAAGAAGACCGAGAATACACAGCCGTGCATAGTCACCGTGAGCGTTGCCGCGTGGCGCGTGCTCATAGAGAAAGGGTTTACCGTTTCCGCAGCAGCCGGGCACAGCCTCGGCGAATTCGCCGCACTCGTTGCCGGCGGATATCTTTCGTTCGCGGATGCCGTGAAAGCGGTGCGCGAGCGCGGGCTTATCATGGCAGGCGCGGATAAAGAGGGGAAGGGCGCGATGGCCGCCGTGCTTGGACTGTCGTCAGCTGATGTCGCTGCGATATGCGACGAGACCCCCGGTGTCGTGGTCGCGAACTATAATGATCCGGGCCAGACCGTCATTTCCGGTGAACGCGCCGCGGTGGAAGCCGCCGGTGCGAAGGCGAAGGACAGAGGCGCAAAGCGCGTCGTTCCCCTTGCCGTAAGCGGGGCTTTCCATTCGCCGCTCATGACCGAGGCATCGAAGGATTTCGCCTCCGTGCTCGAAAAGATGACCTTTACGGAAGGGAAGGCACCGGTATTCTCCAATGTCACCGCGAAAGTGCATGTGTTCGCCGAGATCCGTACGAGAATGGCCGAGCAGATGTACTCATCCGTGCGATGGGTCGAATCAATGGCAGCCCTTGCCGCGATGAAACCTGCCATGTGTATCGAAGCGGGGCCAAATAAAGTGCTCGCCGGGCTCATGAAAAAATGCGCAGCGGATGTGGCGGTGCAGAACGCCGGGACGGCGGCGGAAATAGAGGCGGTGGCTTCTCAGGGATGATCTTTTCCATCCCGCAGTGCTTGACTTTCAGCGAGCGGGTACGTAAATTATAAATACTGTTTGTCCTATTCGGCATGCTTTTGAGGCGGCTCTTGTTCAGTTCTCACCACCGCCGGTGGAGGTATGCATGGAGATCGTCGATATAAAAATGCCACTGACAATGGCAACGCTCCCGGACATCATGGAGGAGCGTATCAGCCGCGTTACATACGATAAGGACGTGGTGGTCAGGCTTTCCGGGGATGTGGACCTCCTTGGGCTGCAGGTGCTTATGACGATGCGCAAGCAGGCCGAGCGAAATAAGGTCGGTTTTTCCGTTGAGGGATTGCCCGAGCGCTATAAGCGATATTTCCCGAAAAAGGCGGGAGCGCCCGCCGTATAAAAAGGAATGGTATGAGCTATACCTGTGCGTGGTGCGGAAAACCCGTGCCGGAAGAGACCGATGCCGCGACCACCGATACCTGCGAGGAATGCGAGGACTTTTTCGAAGAGCATACCGACGATATAACGGATACGCTCAATAAGCTTCTCGATGACAATGAGGCTGCAAGCCCGAAGAGCCCTGCTGAGCGGAAAAAATCCGCATGGGTGAGCTATTCGCTCATCAGCGCCGTGCACATGTTCGCGGGAGAGCCGACGAAAGAGTTCAAGGACAGTAAGTTCGTTAAGGATCTCTAGGGCTTCGCCTACATCGTCACCGGATCGCGGAAACGCGTCAATTCCTTCAGGAACATGAGCTTCACATCGCCGAGCGCGCCGTTACGGTGCTTTGCGACGACGACCTCGACACTGTTGTCATCCGGTGCGGCGGCCTCTTCGGTATTATTCCTGTCGTAGTAGCGGTCGCTGTGGAGGAACATGACCACGTCGGCGTCCTGTTCGATGGCTCCCGATTCGCGGAGGTCGGAGAGCTTCGGGCGTTTATCCTCGGTGCGTTTTTCAACGTCGCGGTTCAACTGTGAGAGCGCGATGACGGGGACGGAGAGTTCCTTGGCAAGCGATTTGAGCCCCCGCGACATGTCGGCCACCGCCTGTTCGCGGCTTTCCCCGCGTTTGGACGGCGGCGGCGAAATGAGCTGCAGATAATCGACGATGATGAGCTTGAGCGCCACGGGCTTGCCGGTGGTGCGGGCTATGTCGCGGAATTTCGCCTCCATCTGACGCGCCTTGCCGCGTATCTCCATGATGGACAGCGGATTGGAATCGTCGATGAAGATATTGCTTTCGTGGAGCGTATTGAGCGCGGTGCCGATCTTCGCCCAGTCGTGATGGGCCATTTCCCCGCGGCGGATCTTCGAGAGCGATACGAGCGATTTCGAGCTGATGAGACGTTCTGCTATCTGGCTTTTGTTCATTTCGAGCGAGAATATCCCGATGCCGAAGTTCGATGTTTCCGGTACGGTGGCGACGTTCTCTGCGATATTGAGCGCGAACGATGTTTTTCCCATGGACGGGCGCGCGGCGAGTATGATGAGATCGGACGGCTGGAAACCGCCGAGCAGTCTGTCAAGTTCGCGGTAGCCCGACGGCACGCCGGTCACATGCGCCTTCAGTTTCGAGCGGTCCTCGATGGCTTTGAGCGTGGAGACGAGCAGGTCCTTCACGCTTGAGAAATCATTGGTCAAGCGCTCTTTGGTCACATTGAAAACGAGGCGTTCCGCCTCATCGGCTATCTGTTTTACATTCTCTTCGGGCGCCTCAAAGCAGAGGTTCTGGATATTGTATGAGGCGGTGATAAGCTCGCGCAGGAGCGCTTTCCCGGATATGATGTCGGCATAGTATTCGGCGTTGCGCGTTATCGGGGATACATCGACGAGGCGCTGGAGGAAACCCATGTCGTTGCCCACGACCATATCGGCGATATTGTTCTCCGCGAGGTAGCGCAGCACCGTTTCGATATGCACCTGAATGTTCTTCTCGTGCATGGCGGTGAGCGTTCGGAAGAGAAGACGATGACGTTCGATGTAGAATGAACCTTCGTGGAGCTTGGAAATGACGGCGTAGAATGCTTCGGGGTTCTGTATCATCGCACCGAGAACGGATTCCTCCGCCTCGACGGAATGCGGCGGGACTTTCGTCAGGAGCGTTCCCTCAGACATTGAGTCCCCCATACTGCGGCGCGTACTACTGCGCGAAATTACTCTTTCGCTACCCAGATCTTGACGTCGGCGTATACTCCGGTGTACACCTTCACGCGCACCGTGAACGCACCGAGCGATTTGATATGATCGGAAAGTTCGACATCGCGCTTCTGAACGGGAAAGCCCGCTTTTACGAGCGCATCGGCTACCGTCTGCGATGAGACCGAGCCGTACATCTTTTCATTCTCGCCGACCTTGACCGGGATGTTTATCGTCGTTGCCTCGAGTTTTTCCTTCGTGCCGGACGCGTCGATGGTCCGCGTAGCCTTTTTCTTCTCGATGTTCTTCTGGAGCGCCTTGAGCGACCTGAGGTTCGCATCGGTGGCCGGCATGGCGATGCTTCTCGGGAAGAGATAGTTACGCGCATAGCCGTTCTTGACCTTGCAGATATCGCCTTCGTATCCGAGCAGCGGATAATCCTGTCTGAGTATGACTTCCATCGGTGATCTCCTGTATCCGCTCAGCGTTTCGAGAACTGAAAGCTTTTGCGGGCGCTTTTATGTCCGTATTTCTTGCGCTCGACCTCGCGCGGATCGCGGGTGAGAAAGCCGTTTTTCTTGAGCGCCGTGCGGTTCTCGGCGTCGAGCGTGAGGAGCGCGCGGGATATGCCGTGCCTGAGCGCTTCCGCCTGGGCATGAAGGCCGCCGCCAGAGATGTTCGCGGTCACGTCGACCTTGCCGACCGTGCTCGTCACGATGAGGGGCATGCGAAGCGCGTTGATGATGGTCTCGCGCCCGTTGAAATAATCCTCGACCTCGCGGTCGTTGACGATTATCTTGCCGGCGCCGCTTTTCATCCGTACACGCGCTATGGCCGATTTGCGTTTTCCCACATGGATGGCGATCTGCTTGCTCATTGCGTTCTCCTTACACTTCAAGCCGCTCGGGCTTGTGCGCGGTATGCGGATGTGAATCGCCCGCGTATACTTTCAGTTTCTTTATTATCTTGCGTCCGAGCGCATTATGCGAGATCATGCCCCAGACCGCACGTTCGATGACGAAGGCGGGTTTCTTGCGCATGAGATCGCCATACGATGTCTCTTTCATGCCGCCGGCGAACCCGCTGTGCTTGTGATAGAATTTATCGGTAAGCTTCTTGCCGGTCATCTTCACCTTGCCGGCATTGATGACGACGACATAATCGCCGCCGTCTGCGTTCCAGATATACGTGGGTTTGTTCTTGCCCTTGAGCACATGGGCGATGCGGCTGGCAAGCCTTCCGAGCGTCTTCCCGTCGGCGTCAACGAGATACCAGCGATGGGCCATATGCTCCGCGGCGGGTACGAATGTGTCTTTCATTGCAGTGACCTTAACCTTATGTACAACGTCTTATACGACGGTGTTCTCTGGGGTAATGAGGTGAGGATTTTATACGATGGTACGGAAAATGTCAAGCGCCGGGACGCTCCGGCAAGGCATTGTCACGGCAGGGGACAGAAACCCGCAATTTGACATAATATACCCGACCATTTATACTGGGGGCATGCGTTCGGGCGGAGCATCCTGTGATCGAAGCAAAAATAGTCAATCTGGCCATTACCGATAAGGGCTTTGTCATCATACTCAAGCCCAAGGGCCACGAAAAGGTCATACCCATTTTTGTCGGTGCGCTCGAATCGCAGTCGATATCGATAGTGCTCCTCGGGCTTACGCAGCCGCGTCCGCTCTCACATGATCTCTTCAGGAACGTGCTGGAGAGCTTCAATGTCCGTATCGAACAGGTCATCGTCGATGATCTGCGCAATGATACCTTCTATGCGAAAATGGTGCTTACGCAGGGCAATGAAACGCTGCGTATCGATGCGCGGCCGTCGGATGCCATTGCCATGGCGCTTCGGACAAAATCGCCGATATTCGTCGAGGAAAAGGTCATAGAAGCGGCAGGTATTTTCCTTGACGACAAGATGCTCAAGGACGCTATATCGCCGGTGGCCAGAAAGGACGATGCGCCGCCGTTCGGTGAAAGCGGTGTCGCTGCCGGAGAGGGCCCCGTGCCCGCGGTCGATGCGGTGAAACGCGCTGCCGACCCGGTGAGCACGAAGACGAAGAAAGAGCAGTTGACCGCCATGCTTGAGGACGCGGTGCGCGAGGAGCGCTACGAGGACGCGGCACTGCTCCGCGACGAGCTCGGGAAACTCTCCGTCATCGAATAACGCTACGGCCCCGCGTACTACTCTCTGCAAGGAACCGATACATGCCGCACGATACGTATTCCACGCCGCTCTCGGAACGCTATGCGTCAAAGGCGATGCTCTCCGTCTTTTCCGATGATTTCAAATTCACGACGTGGCGCAGGCTCTGGATTGCGCTCGCTGAAGAGGAGAAAACGCTCGGGCTTCCGATAACCGATGCGCAGATAGCGGCAATGAAGGCGCATATCACGGATATCGATTATGAGTATGCCGCCGCGAAGGAAAAGGAACTCCGTCACGATGTGATGGCGCATATCCATACCTACGGCAAGGCCGCCCCGGAAGCGGCACCGATCATCCATCTCGGCGCTACGAGCGCGTACGTCGGCGATAATACCGATCTCATACAGATGCGTGAGGCGTTCACCATCGTACTCGGGAAACTGTACCATGTCATCCGGTCGCTCATGGAGGCGGCGCGTGCGGCGAAGGATATATCTACGCTTGCGTTCACTCATTTTCAGCCGGCGCAGCCGACGACGGTGGGCAAGCGCATAACGCTCTGGGTGCAGGACCTTGTCGATGATTTTCTGGAGATGCAGGAATGCGTTTCATCGATGCGCTTCCGCGGCGTGAAGGGCACGACCGGCACGCAGGCGAGCTTTCTCGCGCTCTTTAACGGTGATCATGAGAAGGTGAAGGCGCTCGACCGGGCGGTGACATCGCGTTTCGGTTTTCCCTCGAGCTACGCCGTCACCGGACAGACCTATCCGCGTCGCTTCGACAGCAAGGCGGGAAAAGCCCTTTCGCTCCTCGCCGAGGACGCGCATAAGATAGCCACTGATATACGGCTTCTGCAGAGCATGAAGGAAGTGGAAGAGCCTTTCGAATCGACGCAGGTGGGCTCATCCGCCATGGCCTATAAACGCAATCCCATGCGGAGCGAACGCATCTGTTCGCTTGCGCGTTTCATTATCGGCTGTTCGCACTCGCTGGAGATGACCGCCGCAACACAGTGGTTCGAGCGTACGCTCGACGACTCTGCCAACAAACGTCTTGCCGTCCCGCAGATGTTCCTCGCTGCGGACGCCATCGTCATCATCCTTGAGAACATCGCGCGCGGGCTTGTCATCAATAAGAAAGTGATAGAGCGCAATCTCATGCGCGAACTGCCGTTCATGGCCACGGAGAACATCCTCATGGCTGCGGTGGCGAAGGGCGCCGACAGGCAGAAGGTGCATGAGCGCATACGCGAGCTTTCACAGCGGGCGGGGAATGAAGTGAAGCAGGAAGGGAAGGAGAACCGTCTTATAGAGTATATCGCGGCGGACAGGGAGATAGGTCTTTCGCAGAAGGATATCGATGCGGTGATGGACCTCCCGAATTTCACCGGACGCGCGGCGGCGCAGGTGGACGATTTTCATCGCGATGTGGTCGCTCCGTTCCTGGAACGCTTCACGGGTATGCAGGGGCGCGCGGACGGCGAGCTGAAAGTGTGATAAGGGATTTTCACATACGATTCGAACCCCGTGACATGGAGCATCGCTTTTTTTTCGACAGGGCCGGTGAATGTCCATGTATTTCGCGCTTTTGTCTATGTAAAATCGATACGGCCGTCCCTATATTTGTTCTCGTTCATCAGTAAGATCTCCAAGGAGTCAATGATATGGGTCGAGTGAAAGTTGCGGTCATCGGTATCGGGAACATGGGCGGACCGCATGTGCGGGATATCTCCACCATGGATGATCTCTCGCTTGTCGGCGTCTGTGATATCGACAAGGCGAAGGCGGATAAGGTCGCCGCGGAGTATAAGACGACGGCGTATTATGATCACAGGACGCTCCTTGAAAAAAGCGGCGCCGAAGCGATCGTTATCGCCACGCCGCACTACGATCATACGACGATAACGATCGATGCGTTCGCCCGCGGCGTGCACGTACTGGTGGAAAAGCCCATCGCCGTGCATGTCAACGATGCGAAGAAAATGATCGCCGCATGGGAAGAGGCTAAAAAGAAAGACCCGAAGATCGTCTTCTCTGCCATGTTCATGCAGCGCACGTACGGTTTCTGGCAGAAGATCAAGTCGCTCATCGACGGCGGCGATCTCGGCAAACTCCAGCGCGCATCGTGGATAATCACCGACTGGTACCGCACGCAGCAGTACTACGATTCGGGCGGATGGCGCGCGACATGGGCGGGGGAGGGCGGCGGCGTTCTCATGAACCAGTGTCCGCACAATCTCGACCTCTATCAGTGGTTCTTCGGCGTTCCCGACCGGATCACCGGTTTTGTGGCACTGGGGAAGTATCACACTATCGAAGTGGAAGATGAAGTGACCGCATATTTCGAGTACAAGAACGGCATGGTCGGCCATTTCGTCACGACGACGGCGGAGGCGCCGGGAACGAACCGTCTTGAGATAGCCGGCGAGAACGGCAAGCTCGTCTATGAGAACGGCAAGATGACGTTCGTGCAGAACCGTACGCCGGTGTTCAAGCACCTGAAGGAATGCCAGAGCGGGTTCGACCGGCCGGAGTCGTGGACGATAGATATTCCGTATAAGCATCACGGGCAGCCGGGGCATCGTATCATTATGGATAATTTCGCCAATGCGATACTCAAGGGTGAAAAGCTCCTTGCGCCGGCGGAGCAGGGCATCAATTCGGTCATGATGAACAATGCGATAATGCTCTCGTCGTTCGAGAAACGGACCATCGATCTCCCCATGTCGGGGGATGCGTTCGAATCGAAGCTGAAAGACCTTATCAAAGGCTCGAAGTTCAAGAAGGAAGTGAAGGCGACCGGCACCGTCGCGAACATGGCGAATTCGTTCTAAAATAAAATACACTGGAGAAGAACATGAAGATCCCGTCAACAAAGATCGCATTGCAATGCTACTCGATACGTGACTATCTCAAAACACCTGAGGATATGGAGAAGACGTTCAAGAAAGTGAAGGAGATCGGTTACGAAGCTGTACAGCTTTCCGGTCTGGGGGAGATAGAGCCCCGGCGTCTGAAAGATATGCTCGATAAGAACGGGCTCTATTGCTGCGCATCGCACGACGGCATACCGGCGCTCACGGAGAAATTCGATGAGACGGTGAAGAAGCTCAAAACGCTGGAATGCCCGTTCACCGCTATCGGACATCCCGGCGGGGCCTATTGGAGCGCCGACGGCATAAAGCAACTTGCAAAAGTGCTCAACGACATCGGCAAACGGCTCCTCGACAACGGCATACGCTTCGGCTATCACAATCACAAGGTCGAGTTCGAGAAATTCACCGACAAGGTATTCCTGGAAGAGATCTACGCGCAGACTGATCCGAAATATCTCATGGGCGAAATAGATACGTTCTGGGTACAGCATGGCGGTTCCGACCCCGCGCTCTGGATACGCAAGCTCAAAGGCCGGATGAAAGAGGTCCATTTCAAGGACATGACCATTCGCAAGGACCAGGTCATCATGGCCGAGATCGGCGAAGGCAATCTCAACTGGAAAGAGATCATCAAGGCATGCGAAGAGATCGATGCGCGCTGGTATATCATCGAGCAGGATAAATGCGAACGCGATCCGCTTGAGTCCTCGAAGATATCGCTTGAGAATCTTCGGAAGATGGGCGTGAAGTAGCGGATGTCATTCACTTTCGCCCGACACCAGCCCGCACGAGGAGAAAAGCGGCCATCGGCTTGACGATACGCTCGAATGTTCCGGCATCGAATACGTGATGGGACTCGGGGTCGAGGAGCAGTATCACGTTCGTATTGCCCGATCGTTTCATCGTCTCCGCCATAAGGACCGCCTGCCGAGCCGGTACGGCCTCGTCTTTCCCGCCCTGCGCGATGAGCGTAGGGCAAGCGATGCGGCCGGCGACATAGAGCGGAGAGCGTATCTTCCAAGCGTCGGGGTTCTCTTCGGGCGTACCGCCGACATAGATCGAACAGGCGATGAGTTTTTCGAGCGACGGCGTTGTGCCGACGTTCTCTTTCCAGTATTTATAGCAGTCGGCGAATTCAATAGGCGCGCCGAACGTTGCGATCGCTTTTATCTCCGGGCTGCGCGCGGCGGCAAGAAAAGCGATGGCGCCGCCGTGACTGTATCCCCACATGACGATGCGTTCGCTGTCGATAGAGGGGAGTGTCTTTGCGTACACGATCGCGTTCAGTACATCGTCCACTTCGCCCGCGGCAAGTTCGTGTTTTCCCGCCGAGCCGGCAACGCCGCGATAATCGGAAGCGATCGCCACGAGACCGAAAGCGGTAAAAATATCCATGAACCCGCCGACGCTCGATGCCGGATCAAATCCGCCGTGATTGATGATGACCACGGGGAACGGGCCGCTTCCTTCCGGCTTGCTCATCAATCCGGTGATCCTGAGATCTCCGCTCATGTAGGAGATAGGGATCTTTTTTATTGCGGCGGGTGCGCCGAATACGCATAGACACTGCACCGTGAGCGAGACTATCATGCATGATCGTATTGTTTTTATAAAAAACATATGCTGTATCCTTATTGCCGATATCTGCGGCGGAAATTATCGATATCCCTCTATAAGCTTTGCATACTCGTCCAGTGTCGCATACTTGCCGCTGAAAAGCTCGGGTTCGAATGCCCAGATGACATACGGTCCGCCGAACTGGTTCACATAGCGGGCGTTGGGTATAGTCTCGAGCCATTTCGGCGCGTACTGAAAACCGAGATCGAGCATCGGTTCGATGCCTTGTCCCCTGAATGCGGCTATTTTCGCCCGCACCGAAGCAAGATAGGCACGGTCGATCTCTCCGCGTTTCGGTTCGCCGCGATTCCATCCGACATTGATGACGGCGACACTGAGGCCGGCGGCGGATGTTCTCGCTGCATTCGTTATGTCCATTTGGCAGGCGCCGTAGAGATATTTCCTTTGCTCTCCGTTCGATGCATACGCGGCGAGCACCATTCCTGCGGCAATGAAAATGTTCTTCATGCGGTCGCTCCGTGGTATATATTATCGAGATCGTTCGATCGCGTTACGATAATCGTCAATCGTCGCGTATCGCTTGTCCTTATCATACAACTGAAAGTCGAACGCCCACATGAAGAAGGCGAGGCCGAACCGGCGGACACGCGCGAATGAGAGCTGCATGCCGCGGACATCATCGTTGCCTTCGTTCTCGCCGCCGACAAGGAGGGGCGGGTTGTGCGCTGCCGCGCATGATGCAAGATAATGGATAGGGCTCCAGGCGACAGGATCGTCGCCGTCGTCGCGTACAATATCGTTCGTCATCGGCCACGGAGAAGCGGCGTTCACGCAGGTGCCGCATACGATGACCTTCTCGTCGGTGATTGCTGTAATGAATCGCGAGAAATCGTATCCCTTGTGGGTCTGTTCATATTGTTCTGCGAAGCTCGTTCCGTCGAGATCGCACGCTGCCGCATCCGCCAACTGCCCGGGACGTATGCCCCAGTTCGCATAGAGCGCGATGCAGTAGCCGCTGAAGGAACGGCGCACCGCTGCGATCTGAAAATTCTGATACTGCGCAAGCGAATCGAGATACCATTCAAGGAAGAGCGTTGCATTCGAATGTCCGTCGCTCGGTGTTCCCGGCAGCCATCCCGGCACGGGGCATGGTTTTATCCCGGCTGCCAGCCCGCCGGTTCTGCCCTGCGCGATGGGATCGAACCCCCAATAGCAGTTCTTCTTTCCATTGTAGCCTTTCCACGCGTAATGGAGCTCGGAATAATGTCCCCAGCCGATGCGTATGCCGAAGAAATTCGTGCCGAGGTCGGTGAAGATACGCGCGATATACGATAACTGAGCCTCGCGAACCGCTTGATTGAACACACCGTTCACCGCGTTCAATCCCGGTTTATTCGTGATAGTGAACGCATCACCGTATTGGTTCACATAGCGGCTGTGCGGGACATCGAATATCCACACGGGCGGAAAGTGCATGCCGGGGTCGAGTACGACATGCATGCCAGCGGTGCGAAACATTTCGATACGGGAGCGTACCTCCGCGACATACGCTTCATTGACACGTTCTTGCTCGGGAAAAAAACGTCCCCATGACAGGGATATCGTCGCCAATCGAACGCCGGCGCGATGATCCTCGTCGATGTGTTTCGTATCGCTTATGAGCGTGCCGAAAATGGTATTGGTTGTCCGTGCTGTGAGCGGCGTACTGAGCACAAGAGCGGCGCACAGGATCATCCTGCAGATACAGCACGCCGACGATGCACGTATTTTTGTTGTTCCTCGTACGATCTCTTTTTGCGGCTTCATCAACAGCTCCCGGGCATCGGCTCATGTGCGAGGTTGGGACCCATGGGATAGTATCATACAAGTGCTTGACTGGCAACTCGTTCGCATTATACTGTAAATCCTGCCGGGATCCATTGAAGATAATGATCGATGTACGGAGTGTGCGATGGAACGTGTATTCAAAATGATCGGGATCGCGATTGCGTGTATCGCCGCAGTGCTGATCCTGGCTGTCGGCGCGCTTGCGTTCATGATGAAGGATATGCGCGCCGGGGCATCGGCCGCGATAACTGACGGCGTGTACTGCATCAAGGGTGCGCGGGTGAACTGTTATGCCGTTTCGGCGAAGACGGGCTTTATCCTTGTGGACGCGGGCGACAGCCTCGATGCGATGAAAGCATCGCTCACCGCATTGCAGATAGACCCGTCACGGGTAGCATCGGTATTTCTTACACATTCCGACGGCGATCATACCGCGGGATTACCGCTTTTCCCAAACGCACGCGTGTACCTTTCACACGAGGAGAACGATCTTGTCACGGGAAAGAAGCTCCGTCACCTGTTTTTTTTCTCACGGACCAATCATATTCCCGCGCCGGTGTATTCGCTTGTCAGCGACGGCGAGGTGGCAGTGGTCGGCGGGACATCCGTCCGCGCAATGAGCACGCCGGGGCATACGCCCGGTTCGTATTCCTATCTCATCGATGGGAAATATCTTTTCACCGGGGATTCGGTCATACTCATCGGCGGGCATATGAAGGCCATGGGGAAACCGTTCACTGAGGATGCAGCGCTCAATGAACGGACAGTCGCCGCGTTGAAAACGCTTACTGATGTCGCCGTGCTCGGGACCGCACATACGGGTTATACGACCAACTGGGATTCTGCACGGCGATGAGCGGCCGTTTTTTCATCGGCAGGACCATGCGAGCGCTGGCGGTGTTCTGTACCTTCGGTGTCATCTCCGCTCTTTCCGCAGCGGAGCATCCAAAAATATTCTTCAAGTACAGCTATGCGTTCGACAGCGTTGTGTGCAAGGATGCGATCAAGAGCGCCGAAGTGACCGAGCTTGTCGAAATGCTGCCCGTGCTTCAGGCCTCCTGGGACAGACAGCAGACCGCCTTGTTCGATGCGACGGCCCGCATTGTCGGGAAGCCGTTCCGCAGGAAGGAAGAGACGGCGGTGCTCTATCTCTGCCGTGACATCCCTGCTATGGCGACACCGCTCCTTATCTGGGGGCATCCGTTCCTCAAAACGGTGCGAGGGAACGCTGCTCTCGACAGAACGATGATCGGGCCTATCGTATTCCATGAGGTGCTGCATCTGTACGTGAATGAGATCCTTGAAAAGAGAAGCACGCCGCTGCTTGATGAAAATGCAAAAGAATCGGCCCTCGTCCGTGCGCATCTGCACTCGTTCGCCATTGAGCATGAAGTGTTCATGACGCTCGACCCGTCGGGGAAAACGCTGCGGACGGTGCGAAAAATGGATGAGAGCTACGGCACCGACTATGTGCGTGCGTGGTCGATAGTAACGAATAGAGGTGCGGCCCCGTTCATAAAGGAATTGCACGAACGTTAAGCTGCGCCGCTTTTTGTGCAATGACCGTTTCAGCGGCGATAACGTGCCGGGCTGACGCCCATGCGCTGCTTAAAAAGCCGTGAAAAATGATACGGGTCCTTGAACCCGAATTCACGGGCGATGGCCCGTATCGTACCGGCGCCCATACGGATAAGCGCAGCCGTTTCCCTGATGCGAAGCGTGATAAGATATTGCCGCGGTGATTTGCCGACCGCTTTCGTGAAGAGCCGGGAGAGATGGAACGATGAAAGTGCGTGATCGCGGAGCGCATCGCGTACCTTGAAGTCGGCATCGTGCACATGCGCGGTGAGCTCGCGCTTAAGCGTTTCTACCGACGGGTGATGGCGCGGGAGATGCTCGTCCGCCACGATCCCCATGATGAGCGCATCGAGCATGCTGTCGCAGAATTCCCGATGTTCTACGCCGCGGCTGAACTCCGAGCAGAGGATATCCGCTATCCTCGAAAGGGGGGCGTGCGCAGGCTCCTGCATGATGATCGGCGTGCGCGGAGCGTCCATCCTCTGGAATTGTATCCATATGCTCCGGTATTTTTCGCCGTTGTCGTTGTGCTCATGGCCGGGAGGGATGCATACCACCGTCCCGGCGGAAAAAGGATGCGATACACCCTCGATGACGGAGGTGCCGCTGCCTTCGAGATACACGACGATCTCCCATTCATCATGCTGATGCATGGGCGTGTGCATGCGGGGGAGTATCCGCCCGATGGCGATGAGGTTCGACATGACGTTATTATATCCGCGTGGGGTGATGTGTCAATTTTCATCATCAATACAGCATATTTCCTCATTTACACCGGGACGTTCCTGTGCTACACTCTCGATACGCGGAGGTGCTGTATGATACGACCCATCATCGTCCTGATACTCGCGGGCATGCTTGCTGCCGAGCCGTCATTCATAGGGACATCGCTGTTCGATAAGTCGTTCACGGAGACATTCATCACCGCAGGCGACGGTATAAGCATTGTCGAAGTGACGGGGCAGCCGTTCACGAAGGCGTTCCGCGCGAGCGTGCCGGCGGCCACGAAGCAGCCCTGGGATGTGTCCATCGAAGCGTTCGTGCCGGTTGCGCTCAAGCAGAAAAGCCTTGTCCTCACGTTCTTTCTCCGCGCGAACACCGAGAAGTCGGACGGCAAGGAAGGATATGTCATCGTAAAGATA
>JBBTBY010000106.1 GCA_038043445.1 Spirochaetota bacterium | reverse complement strand
GGCTGTGCACTCGATGCAGGAGGCTGTGCACTCGATGCAGGAGGCTGTGCACTCGATGCAGGAGGCTGTGCACTCGGCAGTCCCCCGAACACTTCGGATTCCAGTGAAAGGGAAACGCGGAAAGAATTTCGACGCTGAGGACACCGAAAACGCCGAAAAGAATTGTGGCAAACTGAATACGGCGGGAATATGCCTCCGGTTTTTTAAAGATCGAAGGCGGGTATGCGGGTGGTGAAGGAAGCACCGCTTTGCGTGCAATTCGACGGGGTCGTTGTCGGGGAATTCGCAGCAGACCTGTATAAACTCCGAATGAAAATAAATTGAGTCCGCTTGCAGTCAGGCCTCACTGATGACGGCCTGACTGCGAGTGGACGAATCGCATGAGCATCCCCTTTGCGGTCTTTGCGGCTTTGCCGCCAGCTACGGCCTTCGGCCGTACGGGGTGATCACATACGGCTCACAAGTGACGAGGCGGGGCGGGAAGACGCGGTTGTAATTGACAGGAATTCGGCGGATGGTATACTGGCAAGTATGGGCGGTAAAAACGCAAAGTACTATCCCTCTAGAAATAAAAATCCTACTCCTCGATACCCGGATAACAATTGTTCCAACAAAGGCGGGCACATGCGTAATGCGGTAATTACGGCCATCTTCCTGCTCGCACTGATCTCAGCCGGTTTCTGTGATGAGAATAATCCGTTCGTCAAAGAAGTGCGCCGCCGCATCACCACCGCAACGGGTAAGGATGCGCTTGACTATATCTCCAAAAACCTATGGACGCAAACACTCGGCATCACGGAAACGGAATGGTATTATCATCGCGGGGTGGCAAATCTTGTCGCGTATCGGCAGACGAATCCGCCGAGAACGGTGTCGTCGTTCATTCAGCAGGCGGAGAAAGACCTTGTCATCGCAAAAGAGTACCGTGGGGACGATCCCTCATCGTATCGAATTCGGGCTCGTATGTATCTCTCAGCGATCTACGCGCTTGAACTGGGTAGGCCGCAGGACGCGGATGCGTATATACAAGAAGTGGAACGATCGATCGGCGATACGCATGAATATTATCTTACCGTAGCATTCTGGCGTCTCTATCTCGGGAACGTGACTGCTGACGAAGAAGAACGATATCGTGAGGCGATCACTCATGCGGGGGCGAATGCGACCGTGCTCGACTATCGTGTCACGATGTTCGTGAACGCAAAAAAGATATTCGCCGAGATCCGGCCGCGCGAAAGCGTTAAGGGTATTGCGGCGCTCGAGTTTACCCGCGATCCGGGAACGATATCCGTTCTGCCGATACAGCGAGAGATCGAACTCAATGCCGATCCGGTTCGGCGGTATCTTGATCTTGCATTGCTCGCGCTCGCACAGGGGCGCTATGAACAGGCGGATCAAAACGCGCAGCTGGCGTATGCAAAGAAACACGAGGCGGAATGCTATTATGTGTTCGGACGATATGCGTATAATCGCGGCGATATGAGATCGGCGGAAGAGAATTATCGCCTCTGCGTTTCAATGAAGCCGGACTTCGCGCCCTGTCAGTTCTGGTATGGCGTCTATTGTTACGGGTTGAAGAGATTTGATGACGCCGTTTCATCTTTTGAAGCGGCGGTAAAGCTTGTCGCAAACAACGATACCTATTTCATGAACCTCGCCACGGCATATGTCGCGAAAAGGGATATGGGAAAGGCCGAGGCTGCATATAAAAAGGCGGAATTGATCTCCCCCATGCATCCCCTCTTGCTGCGGAACATCGGAACGTTCTACGTGAAATATAAACCGAATAAAGTATTTGCTGAAACGTATTACAAAAAGTATCTCGCGGTTTCTCCCAATGCGCCGGACAGGAATATCGTTCGCACATGGCTGGATCGGCTGCATTAGGCGATGCATATGAAAAAAATATACGCTGCATCACTTGCCGCCATCGTTGCGGTAATCGTAAGTACTGCCGTGTTCGCCGCACTTGCATCGGTGCTTGTGTTCGATCCGATGATCATAACGCCGAATGCGTCGGATGAGAACAAACAGTTGAGCGAATACTTCCTTGCCCGTCTGGGAGAACAAAGGACGGTCGAACGTTCGGTCAATACGAAATATGATGAAGTTTTCAAGCGGATGGAAGCAGCAATGGCTTCCGGGACCAGTGATATCAGGACAATGCTCCTGAAAGGCGCAAATGCTGTCGTAGTGATGAATGTTTTCGCTGACCGATACGATCACATCGCGGTCTGCCGTGAGGCGGAATTGACCACCGGCAGGATACATTCCCTGGGGTATGCAATGGCGGCGGGGCATGATGCCGCTGCAATACGCGCTGCGATAGCGAATGCAGTGATCATGAAAAGACCCGAGGGCTCCGATCGATCGGGAGCACTCACATCGGGGCTGCTCTTGTATAACGGTGAGATGATGACCGGCGTCGGGGCCGCGCTTTCCGATGTCATACTTTCCGAGTCGTTCACCTCGTTTCCCGTGGTAGAACTTGCGCGCCGTGACCGCTATCTGTATGAGCAGGAGCTTGTCATGTCTGGCGCTGTTGAGACTGAAAGGCTTGCATTGCAATCTGACATGTTCGAAGAACCGACCTATGTGGTGCGCGGCGGCGTACAAAGCTATGCCGATGGAACATCGGTCTATCTTGAATTGCGGACGAATACCGGTACCAATGAGCTGGTGTTATTTACCGAAGAACTTCTCAAGGATGATAACAGGACGCTGTATGATTTTGTTGAGACATATCGCGCTCTTATCGACGGGTATAAGAAATCCGGGCTGCTGAAAGTTCGTGTCGTCATTCCCGAGGGTGTGATGGGCACTGCTTTTATCCGCATCGGAGGGAAGAAGGCTTACAATGCCGGGAACGGTGACGAACGTACGTTACGGCTGAAGAGTGGGGTGTGGCGTATCATCGCCGAATGCGAGGGGTGCGTACCTTCCGTCGGGGATGTCGTTGTGACGAAAGGTGGATCGGCTGAATACGTAGTTTCGTTCAAAGTTTCGCCGCCACAGGCTGCCGATACGGATAAACTCAAACTTAAAAGCCTCGAGGCCGCGCTGGCGGCGAGATGGAAAGAGCTTAAGCCGGTACGGGGCGAGTACGATGCGAAGCGGGCCGACTGCCGCGCTGAATGGAAGAAGAAGCGGGACGAAATATCTAAGGACCCGAAGGGCATTGCGGAATCCGACGCAAACTATGCGGTGCGGCTGAAAAAAGAAGCGGACGAGGCGGCATCCGCCGAAAAGGGCGCACTGGAAGTGATCGCCGCCGCGGAGGAGAAGGAAGGTAAATGGGGCGCTGCCTGCAGGGATGCAGTGACGAAAGCGGCGGAATTGGCAGAGGCATCCGTGAACTGGGAGCTTGGAAAATTAGACGGTGAATCAAAAACCATCCCGCTCAAGGGCGAGGTGAAACTTCTGGGGCTTACGTTTAAGACCGCCGTCGTCCTCCCCGTTATGCCGGATGCGAAAACGGCGTGGGCAAAAGTGACCGGCCGCTACGCCGCGAAAGAATATCAGATGCGTATACCGTTCGAGGTGGCGCAGATGGGCGATCGTATCGAACTGAGACCAATGGAAATGAAGATCGGTGCGACCGGAGATGACGATGAGCTGTGGATCGGGGCTTTGGCGCGTACGGGTTCAAGATGGGCGGTTGCTAAGAATGAGGGCGGTGCGATAAAAAATATCGCCGGTATCAGAATGATCCTGGTGGCCGGCGGGTCATATCTGATGGGTAAGGATGGCGCGCTGGAAGTTGAAATGCCGGCGCATCAGGTAAAGATATCGTCCTTCTACATTGGAAAATACGAAGTGACTCAGATGTTGTATAAGGCGGTGATGGGCACCAATCCGAGCAGCTACCAAGGAGACACGATACCTGTTGATCTCGTCTCGTGGTTCGATGCCGTAGATTTCTGCAATAAGTTGAGCGTACGGGTCGGGCTGAAGCCGGCCTATCGAGGATCCGGCAATAACGTTGTGTGCGATTGGACGGCGAACGGATTTCGACTTCCGACTGAAGCGGAGTGGGAATATGCGGCGCGCGGCGGACAGAAGAGCATGGGGTACCTCTATGCCGGCGGGAACGATCTTGATGCTGTGGCATGGTATGATAAGAATAATACGAATAATATGAACACGTTTCCGGTGGGGATGAAGGCGCCGAACGAGCTTGGAATATACGATATGAGCGGTAATGTATGGGAGTGGTGCTGGGATTGGCATCATACGAAATACTATTCTGAATCTCCGGGCAACGACCCTCACGGTCCATTGGCGGGCGATAAGGGACGAACACAGGGCCGTATCGTTCGCGGAGGCTGCTCGTATTCCGCAAATGACGCTCAACGCGCAGCACGCCGCTACGGGGCAATGATGGAACTTCGCAGCAGTGGTACGGGTTTCCGATTGGTCCTTCCGTTTCCGTAATAAAAAAGAAAAGGAGGCCTGAATGAAGATCATCGTTCGATTTGCGATAGTACAGTCGATGTGCATGATGTTCAGTCTTACCGCAGCAGATGCACCCGCGGTACAGGCGGGTAATGACACGCCGACGCTCAAAAGTCTTGAGGTCGGACTTGCTGCAGTATGGAATGGGCTACAGTCGTTACGGGATGAGTATGCTGCGAAGCGGGTTGGTTGTGCAGCGGAATGGAAAAAGAAACGAGAAGAAATAGTAAAACAGGCGAGGGATGAAACCGAATCGAAGGCCGAATATGCTGCGCGGCTGAAAAAGGAAACTGACGAGGCGGTCATTGCTGAGAAAAAAACGATAGAAGAGATCGTGGCCGCGGAGCAGAAAGCGATGTCTGGAAAATTCCTTCCCGCCTGCCGGGAAACCGCAGCCAGGGCCTCGGAATTGGCTGAAGCATCCGCATCCTGGGAGCTTGGGCCGATGGACGGTGAAAAAAAAACGTTCCCGATAAGGGGTGAAGTGAAACTCTTGGCATTGAAATTCAACGGGATCATAGGCCTTGCCGGGGGAGATACCCAAGCGACGAATTTGAACGTGACGAGTCGCTATGCTGCAAAAGAATATACGCTGCGCGTGCCGTTCGAAGTGTTGCCGTCGGGGGGGCGTTTCGAACTGCGGCCGGAGGAAATTAAAATAGTCGCGCCTGGTGAAGAAGGAGCGCTTTGGAGCGCCGCGGTAATTCGCTCTGGTACCGGCTGGGTCAGCGTCAGCGACGGTATGATAACCAAAATGGGCGGCATCGACATGGTTCTGGTAGGCGGCGGGACATTTCTGATGGGAAAGGATGGCACGAGCGAATATAATCCGCCGCCGCATCGGGTAAAGGTCCATGCTTTTTATATTGGAAGGACAGAAGTAACGCAGGCGCAATGGAAAGCGGTGATGGGGAACAACCCGAGTAAGACCCCAGGGGGCGCGTTGCCCGTCGAAAAGGTGAATTGGTTCAATGCCGTGGACTTTTGCAATAAGTTAAGCCTGAAAGCAGGACTGCATCCGGCGTATCGCAGAACCGGTAACACCGTAATGTGCGATTGGAACGTGGACGGTTTTCGCCTGCCGACGGAAGCAGAATGGGAATTTGCGGCGCGCGGGGGACGAAAGAGCAAAGGATACCTCTATTCCGGCGGGAACGATCCGGATACAGTGGCATGGTATTGCGATAACAGTCAATTTAAAACACATCCGGTGGGAACGAAGGTGCCCAACGAGCTTGGAATATACGACATGAGCGGCAATGTGTGGGAATGGTGCTGGGATTGGCATGGATTAAAATATGATCCCGAATCGGTGATCACCGACCCGCGCGGACCTTCGTCTGGCGTTGAGCGCACTGGCCGTGGAGGAGATTGGATCATTAAAGAGCCACGTATCGGGGATGATCACGGCAATTACGAGCCGGGCAGCAGCGAAGCAATGTCCGGTTTTCGTCTGGCCGCTTCGCTGCCCCCGTAACGAGAAGTTCATTGCTGGATCGCTCGCGCAGATATAGCCGCTCGGAGGTTATTGATGCCTGGTACATTGAGCCGCCGCGAGCACCGCCCGTAGGCACGCGTGCGCCTTTGGCGCAGCCCGGCGGCGAAGCCGCTGTGGGATGCCGAGTGCGAGCGGCGCCATGCGTGCGCCCAAAGGGCGCTGCCTGGCGGCAGAGCCGCTACGGGAGGGCGCGGAGCGAGCCCAGAACAGCCAGAACTCAAGTTACCATACATCCCGATATCGGACGAAGTCCAATACATAAGCGAATTCACTTCGGCTGGGCTCAGTGCAAGCGCAGATGCGTAGATGCATAGGCGTAAAAGAGTTGTTGTCGCGGGAAATAAAATATCGATGAATTCGGGCGGAATGACAATGCTCGATGGCGTAGCGGCTCTGCCGCCAGCTACGGCCTTCGGCCGTACGGGGTGGGGCCGGATAGATCAAAAATGAAAATCCTATCCTTATTTCATTGCATGAAGATCTTGTTCTACTGCAATGCGAAACCGCTTTGGTGTTTTTCAATAAATGTAATATACTGGGTATGGATACTTCACTGTGCCCGCGAGAGGTGCGGATCGAAGCATCGGAGGCCGTATGGATGAGATACGCATGTGGGGCGAATCGGTCATTGCCGCCGTCGAAAAAGCGTTCGTCGGAAAACGGGCGGTGATAGAAAAACTGCTGGTCGCCGTCCTTGCCCGCGGCCATGTGCTGCTCGAGGATGTTCCCGGTGTCGGGAAGACCGTGCTCGCCCATGCGCTTGCCCGTGCGCTCGGCGTAAGCTTCAAGCGCATCCAGTGCACGCCCGATCTTCTCCCGGCGGACATCATCGGTGTTTCCATATTCGATCAGAAGCGCGGGCGTTTCCGTTTCCGCAAAGGCCCGTTGCACGCCTCGTTCGTGCTTGTCGACGAGGTGAATCGTGCGACACCACGTTCGCAATCGGCGCTCCTTGAAGCGATGGCGGAAGGACAGGTGAGCGTTGAGGGCAGACGCATCGAGCTCCCCAAACCGTTCTTCCTCATCGCGACGGAGAACCCCATCGAATTCGAAGGTACATTCCCGCTGCCCGAGGCGCAGAAGGACCGATTCCTTCTCTCTTTGAACATCGGATATCCGGTCCGTGCCGCGGAAGAGGGCATACTTGAAATGCAGCGGAGGACGACGCATCCTGTGTTCGATGTCACCGCCGTCTCCGATGTCCCGACGATTCTCCGTCATCAGGAGCAGACGGTAAGTATAAAT
>JBBTBY010000105.1 GCA_038043445.1 Spirochaetota bacterium | reverse complement strand
GATCAGGGTGAGCGGCTCTTCCGTTTCTGGCTCGACATCGGCAAAGCGGATGCACGCGAAAAGAACACCCCGCGCGAGGCGGCGACGCTCAATGAAAAGCCGTATGCGCTCTCGTTCTTCCCGTCGGGCGCAGGCGATGCGGTGCGGCCGTTCATCACGCTCTCCGACGATGCGGTCGTTCTGTCCGCCGGAAAGATGTCCGAGGATGGGGCGAAGCTTATTGTGCGTCTTTTTGAACCTACAGGCAAGAAGCGTTCCACGACGGTGAACATACCACGGCTGAACATCGCGCATACGGTCACGCTCAACGCATTCGAGGTACGAACGATCGCCGTCGATACGGCATCGCATGAGGTGACGGAAGTGGACCTTATGGAGCGGCGAACTCACGGGTGAGACGAATAGGACTTTTCATTTCTTGCCCGTCAATCCCCCATCCCGCTTAACATCCGCCACCTCCGGGACGACGGTCCCACGATGCTGCGTCACCTCTTGCACGCTTTTATCCTGACTGATCCGATAATTATATGCATTTCATGAATGCTAAGTATATTGTGCCGTCAGGGTTGGGGAATTGACCGATAGCCCATTTCGGATAGGACGTGTCGTACACCCCAATACTCAGGGGATATGATGTAACCCCTGCGTCAACCGTATAGGGGGTACCTATCCTTGTCCATTGAATTCCGTCGGTACAATCCGAGGCATAGGTGACCATTCGTGCAATACCTTCCCCGAAAATCTGTAATTGCAGATAGAGTTCATCGTCATTTTTCGTTATCAATATACCTTCCATATGAGATGCCTCATTTAGTATCGGATTACCCATATAGCGTGTTCCGTTGAGCCAGTGGTTGTCTAAATGCCTCATGAGACATACCGCGCCAAAGCGTGCGCCGACTCCACCCCCGCCCTTGTAGTAGTATCTTTTTTCTCCATCAGGCATTATCCAGCATTGCCCGTGATCGATGAGCGATACATCGTAGGCAGACGTACCGTCGGCTTTGAGTTCATAACCGCCGGGCACGGTTGCCTCATCCGGGCGAAGCCTACTCTCCGTCAAGAGGGTAGAAACTTGCGTCTTTATAAAATCGCCACCAGGGCGATGAGCGTGTGCCACCATGATACTTTCAGGCTCTTTCGTTACCCCCCATTGCGGAAATCCCTTTTCATGTGTGGAATTAAGTCCCGTATAAAAGAGGCTGATCGTCTTACCGTCGAAAAAACAGTCGGGTGTAAAGCACCCGCTCCCATCGTAATCCGATGCCGCATCACATGAGTGTGGGATAACCTCGACCGGATTGCTCCACCGGTTTGCACACGTAACATCATCATCTTGGGCGCATGAACTTAAGTAGATGCTTCCCCGAAAGCCGTCAATGAGCGCTTTGGTAAAATAGACGTAGTATCTGCCATCGACTAAGATTATCTCTGACGGATCGCGAGCACTCATATTCGGTATTTTGATCAGGGGATTACCATACTGAAATATCGGGTAGCGTTCGATGGTTGCGCGATATTTTTCATTTATTGTGCGCGTCATGAGGCAACGCTCCCGGTATGGAGGGACACCGCCAATAAAAAAATCATTGTTGTTGAAATGAGAATCCGTTGTGATATTGAACATCCCCTGGAATTCTGCGATCGAATCTATCGGCACCATGGATTTTTGATTGCCGTTGACGAGGAGCGTAAGGTATTTGCCATTGGTAAAGATGATGTAAATATACACCTGCTCATGGGGGCAATCACAGGAAGCGGTTACCGTAGTGTTGCCTATGGTACATGCAACGAATAGTGTGGTATTTATATCGATAGTCATATCGAAGGTTCCATTGATGATAGCAATACGCGATGGCCCACCCTTATGAAAATACGCGATACACACATCATTCTCAGTACTGTTATTATGGTATGGAATTGTTGTCACAGGCATAGGCGATACCGATCAAGTTTCTTTCTCATCACCTCATAGGCCGCATCATCGACACCCGGGGCCAGAATGAAGCGTCCTTCGCGTATGATGGGAATGAGTGCATCGATGCTGTCAGGGGAAAATCCACAGAGCATAATCGGGGCTTTCAGTGAGGCATTGCATACTTCCGTTGCAAGCTGTTCATCGCGGGTGATGACTTCTGCGGGGATAGGCGTACTGGGGTCGGAGAGTATCGCCTGTACATGCATGGCGTTTCGTTCTGCAATTAAGGATACCTTGTCAAGACCGATTGCATGGTGATGGAAAAATCCCGGACCGGTTGCAGTGAATACTGCCTCGGTATACGGCTGTTCGAATTCACGGATAAGATCCGGTGCGATGAGATCGACGATGTCCCCATTCACGAACAATGCGTTTTCATCGATATATGTCCCCCAGACCGCACGCCCCCAGCCCTCCGGGGCATTATTTTCACGCACGCAATACTTTTCAAACGCAATGATCCAATCAGCACATGAGCGTGCGAGATCTTTTACCGCATCGGGTTTATCGTAAAAATCATAAAAAAGGTCATTCCCCCGATAGCCGTTTGCCGCATCCAAAGGCGAGCGATGAATATAAGGGATAAAGCAGAAATCCTCTTCCCAAACGGAGAGGAGATAGGCATAGGCGGTAAGACACCTCTTTACCCACTTATTTTCAGGATTAAACTTCGGGGGTATATTGCCCGATACGGGGGTATGACAATAGCTGCTCCCGCCAGAAAAGGTAACTTCATTACTGTCCCTGATGGCGGCATCAACGGCACCAATACCCAAGTAGATATAAATACTTGGCAACCAGTCTGAATCGCTTTCAGAAAGGGTTGGTGTATATTTTTTTACCGATGAAAAAAAAACATTAAGCCCCATCCTATATGCAGCATCAGTAACTTCACTGTCGGCTGAAAACATTTCGGTGAAATATCTGCTAAAATTGGGAAAATCGGGGTCACCCCATGTGTTTTTATACAAAAGTATCCTGCCCTTTTCAGGAACGGAAAAAAATGTCTCTGCCGATCAATCCTTTTACGAATGCTGTTGATTTTCATGCCGTATAATGTAGTCGGGATACGTTGTGCTGTCAAATGGATAATACAGAAAAGACGAGCAGAAAACGGAACAGGCGATGATCCGATAATCGCACCCTTGTCAATGACACCCTATTGATATACTATCATCCGAAATAACGCGAATGTTTTTTAATGGGAGGGCGCATGCGCAAGCAACAGAGGGAAAGTATTCATTCGTCGCCATCGCCGCCTCTTACACGGCCCAGTATACCACCCGCCGAATTCCTGTCAAATCCAACCGCATCTTAGTCGCGTCTCAAGTCCACCCGAAGCATTTATGATTATTACCGCCGGCATGATACCAAACGAATAGGACTTTTCATTTCTTGCCGCCGATACTGTCCATAGCGGCTGCGCCGCCTCGGCAAGAAGATGAGTGCCTTCCGCAAACCCGCTATTTACCCGATTATGACTTCACGTAAAAAGCCGCTCACGGAGCTTCATATCCGGTTTTTCTTTCTGTACTCACGCGGGGTCATGCCGGTTGCTTTTCTGAACGTCGCGATAAAGTAGGACAGGTCGTTGAATCCGTTCGACAAGGCGATTTCCGACACGCTCTGCTGAGAATACTGCAGCATGTTGCACGCATGCTTTATCCGGAAACTGTTGACGAGTGCGACACATGAGACACCGAATAATTCCTTTATCAGATGCGCGGTGCGATACCTGCTCAGTGAAAGATACTCCGAAACACGACCGACGGTGACCGGCTCGGCATAGTGCCTGCTGATATATTGTATGATCGCAATCTTTCTGCCGTCATGTCCGATACCGTCGCCGGCATTGTCTTCGCCAGTGAGCGCACGGCACCACGGTTCCAGACGGCAGACGAGCTGATGCATCGCCTCCAGCAGTTCGGAGATGTTCAGCGGCGACCGCGACAGCATAGAGCGGTCAGTATCGCACTTCCACGGATGAGTATTGGTGCGGTTTGCATCAACAGCAATGCCGTCGATATGAGTCTCTGCATCCGCCACAAACTGACCGGCAAAGAATATCGCCTGAAGTCCGTCGGCAATGTAGAGCGGCTGAACGATCTCGATCAATCCGGCATGACACAACTTGACCATGCCTGACCGGTAGTTATATATGTTCTTTTTGATCCAGTGCAGATCCAGGGCGTTGCATCTCAAGTCCGTATGCTCTTTCTTGATCTGGCGGCATAATTCCGATCTGTCATGCGTGAAATAGATGTCAGGAAGAAAAGGACGGAGATTTCCGGCGATATCATTGATGGTCACCCGCAATCGTGTGATCTTTTCGAAAAATTCAATCGACTGCAGCGGCACTTTATCGAACGACTCTTCCATGACAGCAATATTACAATGCTTTATCAGCAATATCAACCAAGATTTAATGATAACGTGCAATTATTATACACTTGAAACCACGGTATGAAGGAGCGAAAACGATGAAAAAAGTAAAAACCGACATGCCATTTACCCCCCTCTGCTACTATTATACCAGTGGTACTGTGAGAAACTAATGAGTAGACGTAAAAAAATAATCGTCATTATGGCGATTATAACTTCATTAAAGCTCAGTGCCGCACTGATACCCTTCGAATCGGTGGAAGGCGGCATTCCCGGATGGATTATCCTCCGCGCAGATACAATGACCATTTCACCGGTGAAGGACGGCGTCAGCATCACGGTTACCGCCGCAGGGCGTGCATTCAATGAAATTGGATTCACCTCGGTGCGCACATCGATACCGAAGGGGACATACCGGATCACCGCTGTTATCGCAGGGGATGCCGGAGCGAGACTGTTCATCGGTCCGCGCCTCTTTGTCACCGCCCCTGCAAAAGACACGTTCGGTCCCGACATCTGGGAGACCGTTGGCGACGGCCCTAAAACGGTGAGTGGCCAGTATACGGTCAATGAAGACGGCGCATGCCGTATCATCATCGGCCTCGGCATGAAAGAGAATGTCGGCAAACGGATATCGATCACAGAATTCCGATTCGAGCCGCTCACTGCGCCGAAACAGGAAGTAAAAGCCGGCGCAGGCACCGAGTATGACAACATCATCATCACGAATATTGATGTCGGCTCAAAGCCGCCGATGCTCCCGGTGACGATAACGATCGATGAGCCGCGCATGCTCCGCACCGCGGGAAGACGCAATCTCGGCTTCGTGCTTCTGGCATTACCGCACGACGATTTGTTCATGAACACCGAACGTACCGGCATGTCTGATGAAATGAAAAAGACCCTCGCCGCCATCCCTGCTTCGCTCTGCCGCATAGCACATTACGCCGGAAGCTATCACGCGAATTCGATGGGTTGGAAACAGGCGGTCGGGCCGCTCGCGGATAGAACCCCGGGAAAATTCGACGCATGGGATAAGGCGTCGGTGAACCATTTCGGTCCGGCTGAGCTCATCAGCGCGATGCAGTCGGCACATCCGGATGTCCGCTTCATATGGACGGTTAACATGAGAAATGACAGTGCAGATGATGCTGCTGACCTCGCAGAATTTCTCACCAGTGGCGGTTCCCGTCCTCGCGGCATCGTTAACTGGGCGAAGTACCGTATTGACGCGGGCGCATCGCCGGCGAATATCGTCTGCTATGAGCTCGGTAATGAAGAGGAGTGGAAGAGCTCGAACAGGATGAGCGTATCCGATTACATCGATCGTTCAAAAAAGATCATCGCGGCAATTCGCCGTGTGGACCCGAACGCTAAATTCTCCCCGCATGCGGCAACCGCACCATGGGGCTACGGCAGGTTCAAAGGCGAAGACTGGCGCGACTGGCACCGCACACTGCTCCGAGAAATGGGGAATGACATATCCTATCTCGCATTCCATCCATACTATTACGGCTACCCGACCAGCGTGATCGAGACATACTTCGATGTCATTCGCGACGATATACGCGCGATCACCGGGGGCGACCGGATAAAGCTCTATATCTCGGAACACGGGCTCTGGCCGGCGCAGAAGGATGGGCAGAAATGGCAGACTACATGGTATACGACACATGCGCTCATGGGCTGTCTTGCCACCGCGCAATTCATCAACCGGCTCTATGCACGAGATGACATCGGTATTGCGACCTATCACTGCTTAAGTGGCGGACCATGGGGGCTGGTATACCGTGGCAAAGGGAATGATGCGCTCTATACGACCGGCATCGCTGATATGTTGCGAGTATGGGACAGCGCTGTCGGCATGAAGGTGCTTGCCGCCGATGTACGCGGGGAGCATGCCGATCCGAAAAAAGATGATATCTCGTTCACGCTGACAGCAATGAGCACGGACACCGGCATGAATATGCTCATCGTGAACCGGGAAGAAACAACAGCGCGTGATGCAGCATTCACGTTCTCCGGTACGTATGACATCATACGCTCCGTCACGCTGACTGCGCCGTCGGTACATTCCTGCAACGATGAACGCGAGAAGCGTATCACCGTTACTGAGAGCACCGCGATCCGTGATGCCAGAACATATCTCGTTCCCGCGAAGAGTATCGTCGCACTTTTCCTCAAGAAAAAATATTGAACGAAAGTTGATAGGTCGGCGCACAAAAAAAATCCCATATTTATGGAGAGAACTATGGAACACATGACTGCAAGGAATACGCAGGGCGTTACCATAACGCTCGATGAAGATGCAGACGGCTCCGGGATTGAAAGCATCAGGATCGGCGATTCACCGTTCGGCCCAACGCCGGAAAAGTCGCTTTTCTTCGTACGCGTTTCCGGCAGCAGAGACTCATTGATACCGGTCAGGCTTCCGGTAGTTGCATACGAAGACGTTCCGGAAGCGTTTGCATGGCAGTTCAGCGGAACGAAGGTCATTCGGGATGCCGCGGTGACTTTTAACGTGCATCTGAAATTGATGAAAAACATCCCCGCGATCACCATGGATATCCATGCCTCATGCGATCGTGATGTGCCGGCCCGCATAGAGGCTGCCTTTTGCAGCAGCACATCCCCTTCCCTATGGCATGCCCACATATATCCGTGGGCTGAAAATTCGCTGCATCTGCCTGAAGAGATCGACAATGCGTATGCATCGATCTATTCGGAAGCGAAGACATTCCCGGTGACTGCATGGAAGGGAAAACTGTTCAACTGGTGCGGGGTTCCTGCGGTGTTTTTCAGAAACGAAGACAGGAGCATCAGTTTTCTTTTCGGCGTCAGCAAGGACTGCGAGTACGGAAAGCCCGGCAGCTGGATGGAGGAACTGAGCGTAGAATCAGCTCCCGAAGAACCGGTGCGCATCGTGTCCGGATCGCGGGACAGCATCATGAAAGCCGGGACAGAATATCACATCCCGGTGCAGCTTATTTTTTCCGCCGCACCTGATTATCTAGAGCAGCCGCGGGAGCTCGTGCACGCATGGACATCACTCAACAGCTACACCGCGCGGGCCATCCCGCATCCGACGCTGGAAACGACTAAGGCGATGATGGAGTTCATGATCGAGGGACGACGGAATGCAGCGTACTTCATCGACGGCGCCACGTACCGGTGCGATCAGCACCGAAAAGGATATTTTGACACCTATATCATCAATACACCGTTTAACATTTATCTTGATCTGCTGCTGTCAAAATACGCCGGTGATGCGGGCTGGTATGAACGGGCAGTAACGCAGTTTCGCTGGCTTAAGCGTATGCGGGTGAACGATCCGGCCGACCGTAATTTCGGCGCATTCTATCCGATCGCACCGGAGGGAAAAGCGCCGCAGTTTTACCGATACAAGGGGGCCTGCGAGGAATTCGAGATCGAGCAGAATGCCCGCGCCGGCTATTGGCTTCTGAAGATCGCCGAAGCCGTAAAGAACGAGGAACTTGAAGCATTGCCGGGACAGGATGAACTTTCGAAATTCGCGCTCGAGACACTCCGCTGGGTGAAAGCGCAGCAGCAGTCCGACGGTTCTATCCCCCAGAAGGCAGCATTGAACGGCACGGTCAACGGTCCGGTAACGCCTGCGCACAGTCTGCTTGCATTCCGGTATGCACATAAGATAACGGGAGACTCCGCATGGAAAAACGCCATGCTGCAGGCGGAGCAGTGGACCATGCGGCACAGCATAGAGACCGCAAGGTTTTTCGGGGCGCACTCCGATCTGCACCCGCAGGAATATGAGGAAGGCAGTATTCACGTGCTTACAAGTTATGCGCTGGCGCGGCATCATGACACCGGCGACCGGTTCTACATCCGGCTGGCGGATTATCTCGCTTCGCTCAGTTTTTTCATGCGCTGCCCCAAGCAGATACCGTGGTCTACGAAACCCACGCAGGGCTGCAACGTGGAGCAGTCGCATTATTTGCAGTACTCGCTCTACAGTTACTACTCAAGCAAGTATCTGAACTTTATCCGCCTGAGCGAGATCACCGGAGATCCGTTTTTTGCCCGCGAAGGACATTTTCTGATGCGGCAATCCGCCCACTGCATCGTTACCGGCGGGCCATGGAAAAGCGCGCACTACGAACGGATCGCGGATCCCTGGCTCGCGCGGAAGGATGACCTCACCCCGGAAGGCAATATCTACGCAAGCGAACTGGCACCGGAACTTCTCTATCAGCTGCTGGTCCTTGAAAACCCGGATGTGCTTCGCCAAAAACATGGAGTATAACACAATGAAGACACTCAATGATATGATCGATGAACCTCCACGCCGCACGCCCGTACTGTACCGCACCGATGTGGTCGTTGTCGGCGGCGGCCCCGCGGGATTCATCGCAGCACTCGCCGCCGCGCGTACCGGTGCTGATGTGGTGCTTATCGAGCGCAGCAACTGTCTGGGCGGCAATGCAACATCAGGTCTGGTATTGACCGTCGGCGGTTTTCACAGCTGGACGGAAGGTCATGAGCTCGTGGTGGATGGCATACCGGGCGAGTTCAGAAGAAAACTTTCCGCACGGGGCGGCATGCGGAGCTCAAACGGCGTCGTTCAGGACTTTGACCCGGAACAGTTCAAACTGCTTGCAGATGAAATGATCATTGACGCAGGCATTAAAGTAGTACTTCACGCGCTCGGCGTAAGCCCGCTCATGAGCGGCGACCGCGTCGAGGGCGTGGTGATCGAAAGTAAATCCGGGCGGCATGCGATCACAGCAAAGGTGACCATTGACGCCACCGGCGATGCCGACATAGCGTTCAGATCCGGAGCAGAATGCGTCAAGAGTTCGGTGCTTCAGCCGGCGACGATGTGTTTTTCCGTTTCCGGTGTATCGCCCGTATTTCCCTCACGCACGGATGCAGCCCAACCGCAACCGGATACGTGTGACGGTATTGCAGGTGACAGCGCCGCATATCGTGAATGGCGCAACGCACGGTGGAGATCACAGAACCCGCTCTATGAAACGCCGCCGAACCGTTTTCTCGGTGACGCGATGCACGACGCGCATGCGCGCGGTGAACTCGACAGCTTCGGGGGGCCGTGGGGCATGGGACTTTACGAAAACGAACTGTGGATCAATTCGGTGCGTCAGTATATCGACGCAACCGATGCCGCCGCCCTCACCGCCGGTGAGATGAACGGCAGAAAACAGGCAGCGCAGATCGTCAGTTTCTGGAAAAGTAATATTCCGGGATTTCAACACTGCCGCCTGTCGCTCACCGCGTCATGTCTGGGGGTCAGGGAAACCCGCCGCATCATCGGTGTAGAGACGCTCACCGCTCAACACATCACGGAAAACCCATCCATGGATGATTCGATCGCGATGGGATGCTGGCCGGTGGACGTTCATCCGGACGCGAACAATAAATATACGGATCAGAACCTCGCCGGTGTCGGATATACGCCGAAGCCATATCAGATACCGTATGGCTGTCTTGTGCCGAAATCGGTTGACGGCATGCTCGCGGCAGGCCGGTGCATCTCCGCGACGCGTGAAGGCATGGGCTCATCGCGAGTCATGGCGACCTGTATGGCGCTGGGAGACGCCGCCGGAACCGCTGCGGCGCTTGCCGCCCGTCATGATCTGAAGCCGCGACATGTGGATATACGGCTGCTGCGTCGGGAGCTCCATGCCCGGAACGCGATTACGGAATTATGAGCAACAAAAAAGGATAGGACCTTTCATTATTTGTAACCACCACTGTACGTGCCGCATACGATGGTGTACGCACAACGTACTCTTCTCGAGTAGTACGCACACCGGTGCATACGGTGCATGATCCATCATTTTCACCTGGAATCCCGTCTCGGGCGGCGAAAATACCGGGAGGGATTTGTTCGCGCCCGGGCCTTTCAGCCAGTGAAGGGATGCCGACACATCGGCAGTATTTGATGTCAGCAATACACTCGTACTGAGATCATTGTTCATCTACGGGGTGATATTCAGGCGATACGGCCTCCCTGATGACAACACGGTGCGTCTTCACTGCATCGCTCTCGCGGCATGAAGTTTCGGCTGTCGCTGCTTGTTTTTTAACCGAATGAACTTATAATCCCATTCATGGAAAAGAAACCGGAAAAGAAGTCGTACCTCGGCGATAAATGGGAACGATGGGACGGCACGGTAAAACCGACCGATATCAATGCGAAAACACCGGCGATAGTATATTCGCTCCTTCTGCTCCTGAGCGTAGCGATCGCCGGAGGGTTCACTTTTTTCATCCTGTATATGATATCGCCCCGCCTTTCTGAATGGGGGAGCGGCGCATCCGGCATCGTATCGGGCATAGTGTTCGGCATCATCTGTGCGCTTGCCGTGATCTACGCGGTCGTACAGGTATCGGCGGCGTTCGGGATATCGTTCTTCTCGTACTTCCTCTATGCCATGCTCCCGCGTGTACTCACGAACGGCGTGCCGACACTGCTCGGGCGTATGATGCGCATTTCCGAGGACCGTATCGGCAATTCGTATGTGCGGTTCCATAATCAGATGACATCGACGCGGACCATGACGGTGACACCGGACAAACTGCTCCTCCTTCTCCCGCGATGCATCAAAAAGGAGCGGCGCGACGAGATCGTTGCGCTCTGCAATGAGATAGGGTGCAGCTACATAGTCGCTACCGGCGGTGAAATGGCACGCGACAAGGTGCGCGAAGTGGCACCGCAGGCGGTCATCGCGGTAGCCTGTGAACGGGACCTGGTGAGCGGCATTTCCGAAGTCATGCGGAAGGTAGCGGTTATCGGCGTGGCAAATACGCGACCCAACGGTCCCTGCGTACTCACCGAGGTCGATGTGGCCGAGATACGCCGCTGGATACAGCATTTCCTGGGCGACGAAGATCGTTGACTGCACATCCGCACGCTCGGTTCTGTGGCTATCGTAATATAAAATAATTTGTATTTGCACCCTTTACAACTTCCTTCGTATTCATTATAATGAATGTCGGTACTTGTCCCGAGACCGAAAGCACGGGCGAATACCCCCGGGGGGTGCGTTATATGCGGGTACTTTCATTTATTTCCATCGTTTCCCTGGCAATTTCGGGAACATTCGCCGCCCCTCCGGCCACGATGCTCTCTGAGCCTTCCAAGAGCGGTGTTTCGCTCTTACCTATGGCACAGAAAAGCGAGCTTAAAAAACGATCGAATATCTCAGCGCGCGTCACCGCGCTCATGCAGATGATGGATAACGATCCGCATTCCACCGTTGCCGCCATCGCGAAAGGAAAAACAGGTTTCATATCTGAAGGTGAAAAACTGGTCCTGTATGCAGAGGCGGCTGGAACGCTCGAGCAGGCGGTCCGTTCGCTCCGCGACCGCAATGCGGATATCCGATACACCTATGGCAGCACGATCGAATTCAGGATAGCCGCAGCGGATATCGCCGGGCTCTCGACCGTTTCGGGCATACGCATGATCAGGGAGCCCGACACGCCGGTCCTGCATGTCATTGAAGGTGAAGAAGTAACGAATACAAAAGCGACGAATGCTCACCGAAGCGGCAATCGCGGCGCGGGAATAAAAGTCGCCGTTATCGACGGGGGGTTCATCGGGCTGAGCGCGGCGCAGGCGGCCGGTGAAGTCCCCGCGGCCACAGCCGTCGATTTCACCGGAGCGGGGATCGAAACCTCGACGACGCACGGAACAGCGGTCGCCGAGGTCGTTCATGAGATGGCACCGGCGGCACAGCTCTATCTCCTGAAAATATCAACGAGCGTTCAGCTGGGAAGTGCGAAGGACTACTGTATCGCGAACGGGATCAATATCATCAATCACTCGATGGGATGGGTGAACAGCGGTTGGGGCAATGGCGACGGTACGGTATGTACCATCGCGAACAATGCGTACGCGAACGGGATACTCTGGGTGAACTCTGCAGGCAATTCCGCGGAGCGCCATTGGCAGGGCATGTACTCCGACCCGAACGCCAACAGCGTCCATAATTTCAGCGGATCATTTGAAACGAACTATATCGGTTTCCTTTCGGCCGGTACCGCCGTGGGGCTTTATCTCTGCTGGAACGATCCGTGGTCAGGCAGCGCGAACGATTACGATCTCTATCTCATTCGCAGGAACGGGGGCGCGTGGAACATGATCTCGGGGGCCTCAGAGGGAGTGCAGTCCGGATCCCAATCCCCGACCGAATCCATCAGCGGCGGGGTGCCGGTGAGCGATGATTACGCCGTTCTCATCGCTCGGTACTCCGGTGCTGCCAGGGAGCTGCAACTTTTTTCGTTCTATCAGAAATACGGATATTCGAACGTATCGAAAAGTCTCATGGCTCCTTCCGATGCGAGCGGAGCCCTCGCGGTCGGTGCCATTTCTTTTGCGCGCTGGACCACCGGACCTACCGCGATATACAGTTCGCAGGGACCCACGCAGGACGGACGTCGCAAACCGGAAATTGCGGGCGTGGACAGCAATGCCAACTGGACGTACGGTAATTTTACCGGAACATCATCGGCATCTCCGTGCGTAGCGGGTGCGGCAGCCGTACTCTGGGGGGCATATCTCGGATATTACAATAATGCCCTCACATGGAAACATTTGACGAACGACGCGATCGATATGGGCGTAGCGGGCATTGACGACGAGTATGGCTATGGGCGCATGAACATTACGATCCCCGTGAAGGGAGCCCCCACGACACCCGTGCCCGATCTCCAATACAGTCCGTCCACGAACATCGGATTTACATGGACGAAGGGCGGCATCAGCAATAGCGCCAACGCGTATACCATTGAGATAAGCACGAATACGATCGATACATTCATCATGACGAATCTCGCCTCGGGGGTTTCGCTCCCGTTCACCACCACGATCACATTTCCCTATACGTATTATGCCCGCGTACGCGGCTCGAACGAATTCGGTCTCGGCCCGTGGTCGACATGGAGTGCGACCGGTTCGCTCGTAGATATCTCACCGCCCGTGTATGCAGCGGTGTCGGGAACGCCGACGGCGACGAACAGCATTATCTATGATCTCGGAGTAAGCGGAACGAACGATATCGGCAGCGGCATCGACCGCATCGGGATGATCGTAACGAACGGAACAGCGCCGGTCATACTTCCTTATCAGAACCCGATCAGCGGCGTACTTCTTCCTGAATTCACAACTGCCTTGACGAATGTGGGCATATTCCTCATCGACAGGGCGGGCAATTCATCGACGACACAGTTCCGATCCGTCGGCTGTATCGATACCATTGCCCCGACGATAACCTGCCCAGCTCGTGCGGTCGATATCCGAGTCGCGCATCGCTTTACGGCGGCCGATA
>JBBTBY010000104.1 GCA_038043445.1 Spirochaetota bacterium | reverse complement strand
GCATACTCTTCGTGTTCTGCTGCGTAGTACTACTCGGTGTCGTGGGTCTTGCGTTCCGTCGCGGCGTGCTCCGCGCGAAGTCGCTCCTTCCCTCAGCGGCTGCCTGGATCGTGCTATCGCTCATATCCATCATCATGGTCACCTTCCTTCTGTACACGTTCACGAAGAGCGAAATGGTCGCGCATATCGCCACCTGGGTCAATATGCTCACGATATTGTTCTTCCTCGTGTATATCCCTATGTCCAAGCATCTGCACCTCTTCTTCTGTCCGTTCAATGAGATATTCAAGAATTTCGAGATAGCGAAGCTTCGCAAGCTCGATCTTGAGAACGAGGAGAAAGAGGATTACGGGATCAATACGCTCAAGAACATGAGCTGGAAAGATCTCTTCGATACGCTCACCTGCATTCAATGCGGACGCTGTAATGACAACTGTCCGGCGGTAGCGACGAAAAAGGCGCTCGCCCCGCGAGAGATGATACTCGATACACAGCACGCCATGCTCGCCAATAAGTTCGAGGAGCCCCTTGTCGGTGAAACGATCAAGTCGGAGATACTCTGGCAGTGCACAACATGTTCCGGTTGCGAATACCATTGCCCGGTCGGCATTGAACACTTACCAAAAATGATCGGCATGCGGCGCTTCCAGGCGGCGAACTCAGAATTCCCGAAGGAACTGCAGAACACGTTCACCGGCCTTGAGCGCAACGGCAATCCGTGGAATTACGGCTCGCATCTGCGCGATCAGACGGTCACCGAACTCGATGTGCCGCTCTTCGAAGAGGGCACCGAATATCTCCTGTGGATGGGCTGCTTCGCGAACTACGACGCGGGTTATCGCAATTCGATAAAGGCGTTCATACAGATACTCAAAAAAGCCGGCGTCAGCTTCGGCGTCCTCCCCGGCGAAACATGCTGCGGTGACCCTGCCAGAAGGCTCGGCAATGAATTCCTCTTCACGGCGCTCATCGAAGGGAATATCGAGATATTCAAGGAATTGAAGGTCAAGAAGGTCATCACCGCCTGTCCGCACTGCATGCAGACGCTTTCGCGCGACTACAAGGACTTCGGCATGGACCTCTCGGTCATGCATCACAGCGAGTTCATCATGAAGCTCATAAGCGACGGAAAGATATCCGCGGCGAAAAAAGATACCGCTGAGATCACCTACCATGACCCGTGTTATCTGAGCCGCTACAATGAGATAACCACCGAGCCGCGCGAAGCACTTAAGAAATTCGGCCTGACGATATCCGAGATGAAACGCTCGGGCGAAACATCGTTCTGCTGCGGCGGCGGCGGCGGCACCGTGTTCCTTGAAGAGCACGGCGAACGGATCAATCATCACCGCTCAGAGGAGATAATCGCCACCGGCATGAAGGAATGCGCGGTTTCCTGCCCGTTCTGCTTTACCATGATAAAGGACGGCGTGAAGGACAAGGGTAAAGGCGAGGAAGTGAAGATACGGGATATGGCGGAGATAATCGCGGAACGGTTGTAGCTCAGCTTATCCGTTGATAATAATAAAAACGCATGCGCGATTTCTATCGCGCATGCGTTTTTTAATTGTCTATGCGCTTATGCGCCGAGCGATTTCTTCAGTTCCGCTTCGAACGCCGGGAGGAATTGATAAACATCGGCGACGATGCCGTAGGTGGCCACACCGAATATCGCCGCTTCGACGTCCTTGTTCACCGCAACGATGACCTTTGACGAGGACATGCCGGCGCGATGCTGTATCGAACCGGACACGGCGCATGCGATATAGAGGTTCGGCGACACGGTCGTACCCGTCTGGCCGACTTGATGCGAATGGCCGATGAAGCCCGCGTCCACACAGGCGCGTGATGAACCCACCGCCGCGTTAAGCAGTTTTGCGACCGGGCGTATGGAATCGAATATTTTCGCGCCTTCCGTGGTGCGTCCGCCGGTAACGATGATGTTCGCTTCTGAAAGCGGTATCTCGTCGCGCGCTTCCAGTTTCTGCGCGGTGACCTTCGCTTTATCCGTAGCGGCCTGTGCTTCGACTTTCTCAGCCGCCGGTGTTGTACCGTTCGCGTTCACCGGGAACACGTTCGGGCGAATGCCGAATATCGAGGGCTTGCCTTTCAGCTTAAGCGACATCATGGCCTTGCCTGCATACGCAGGTCGCTTCACGATGATCGCGCCGCCGTCGGCTTTCGCTTCAATGCAGTCCATGACCGGCAATACTTTCAGCGTTGCGCCGAGCTTTGCGGCAAGATCTCGCATGAACGGCGATGTGGGCACGATGACAGCATCATATCCCTTAGCCAACGACGCGGCTACTCCCGCATACGCATTGGGCGCATAGGTCTTGACCGCATCACTCTCGGCAGTGAACACCTTTGTCGCACCGCTGTCCTTGAATTGTGTTGCGCCGGCAGTCGCACCGTCGCCAATAAGGAGCGCATGCGCTTCGCCGCCGGCAGCCTTCGCGAGCGTATATGCGAGCGACGCCGCCTCGAGGGAGACCTTCCGCACGAGCGCGCCTTTCATTTCTCCGATAACAAGTATATTTCCCATCGAATAACTCCTTATATTACCTTAGCTTCTTCGCGCAGAAGACGTATGAGGTCCTGCGCGAGCTTATGCATGTCGTCGCCCTCGAGCTTTTTGCCTGCGGGACGCGCGGGCGGATCGTCGAACGATACGACATCGTATGAAGCGTATTCTGCGGGGTTAACGCCGAGATCAGCGAGCGTAAAGCGATTGACCGTTTTTTTCTTCGCAGCCATCTTGCCCTTGAGCGATGGATAGCGCGGCTCATTGAGCCCCTTCTGGCAGGTGACGACGCACGGCGCGGAAAGTACCACCGTCTCGGTGCCGCCCTCGATATCGCGCTCCACGGTCACGTTCGTGCCGGAGATATCGAATTTTATCGCCGAAGTAACGTAGGGTATATCGAGGAAATGCGCCGCAGCGACGCCGGCGGACGAAAGATCATAATCGATGCCGGTACGTCCGGTGAATATGATATCGAACCCTATCTTCTCTGCGGCCTTCGCAAGTGCAGCGGCCGTTGCAAGCGGATTGGAAAGCGAGAGCGCGGGATCGTTCACGATATAGGCCTCATCGACGCCGCGAGCGAGCACATCGGCCTTGAGAAGCGTCTCAACGCGGTCGCCGCCGACGCTGATGACGGTGACAGTACCCGTTCCGAGCTTTTCCTTGAGTTTGAGCGCTTCTTCGATGGCGAACTCGTCGTAGGGATTGGTGATCCACTGGAAACCGTCCTCCACAATGCCGTTCTTACCCGCATTGATGCGGATATTCGCCTCGGTGTCAGGGACTTCCTTGACAAATACTGCTATTTTCATTGTTCCTCCGTTATAAGGGCCATACAGCAAAAACCTGCATGGTTGTGAAAAAAGTGCGTTAAGTGTATAGTGACATCATGTTCTTGTCAAGACAAATTGAACAGGAAATACCTGTTCAATTTGTATAAAGGGAGATCGGGCAGGAAAATGTAAGGGCATGAGCTGTTCACATACCATCATCTGTTACAGCCCATGTGAAGGTATAGTATAACAGAACAAATGCATAAGTTCAGCGATAAAAATAGAAAATTGCTGCCGCTGGTGATGTGCTTGATGGCCGCATGCCTGTGCTCTCAGGACTTTAACGATCAGTTCTATCATGGGCGCGATGCGAAAGGGAATTTCGGCAAGGACCTCGATTTCCGGGAGAAGATAGCCCGGATGCACTTTGAATTCGGCGGCGGCATCACCGCCGGCGGTCTCGACCGTCCCCTCTATGGTAACGGCACGTTCAATACGGTGTGGGTTCCCGCATACTCGTTCGATGCGTTCATCGGCCTTCGCATCATCGGTCCGTTCTTTGAGGATATCGAATTCGGCTTCGGCTGGCACGGGAATGCGAAATTCCAGACCAATGTCGCTGGGGTGACAAGGGATCTCTCCCTCACCAATCTGTATACGCTGCAGTTCGCGTACCTGATAAAGTATAAATTCTTCCAGATAAACAAGCTTGAGAACGGGCCGTGGTCGTATCTCCATATGTGGCTCGGGCTCGGGCCCGTCGTCGGTGTTTTCAGTGATGCAACGAGCGTGTACACCAATGCGGTATTCGCCTCGAATGAGACCTATACGGCGCTTCGTTTCGGCTGGGAGGCTGTTCTCGGCGGCACGTTCTCGATGGGTGAATCGCCGTTAAGCGCAGGCTTCCAGGTGAAATACGTCCGCTATCTCGCCGCGCCGTTCTCGGGATTCATGTTCTCCGGCGGATGGGACACGCAGCCGCAGTACATCATGCTTTCCGTGCTCGTCTATTTCAATTTCTGGGATGAAAAATAACAGCCATGGACGACCGCGCCGTCTTTGAATCCTACCTCGCGGAGCATCCGGTTCTGCCTAAGCATGAGCCCGTCGAACCGACGCGTTCACGTGCGATAAAGCCGGGGGACGTGAAGAATGCCAGACCGAAAGATACCATCGACCTGCACGGTATGATATCACGCGATGCCGCATCCGCGCTCAGCCGCTTCCTGACCGGTGCCGTACGCTCAGGTGCTTCCCCCGTGCTCATCATCCACGGCAAGGGACTTCACAGCGGCGGTATCGGCGTCATCAAAAAACTCGTGCTCGATGAACTTTCGCATCGATACGCAGAACACGTACTCACGTTCACTCCCGCACCGGCGCGTCTCGGCGGGGGCGGGGCGACGCTCGTGTGGCTGAAGCGCAACAAATAAAAATGCCCGCCGGTCACCCGGCAGGCATTTTTGTTCTCGGCTAAAACGAAGACAGATTATTTCGCAGCGTCGCCGCCGACTTTCTTGCCCTTCATTTCCTGGAAATACTGCTTAATGCGTTCCTGCATAAGCTTTTTCAGGCCAGGCGAAGAGACTTCAACGATGGCAGTTACGCTCTTTTCCTTGTCGTTCTCTTCGATGATCTTGACGATATCCATGCCCACGATGGATCCGGCCGCTTTTTCCTTCACGACCTTGCCGATGAGTTCATTGTTCTCGGTCGCGCCCGTCGATTCGATGTACGAACCGATCATCTTCGTCATGACCGTTTCCTTACCGACGATCTTGGCCGCTTCTTTGGCTTCCGAACGCCATTTGCGCTCAGAACCTTCCGGTGCATAACCGGTCACCTGTGCGCGGAAGGTATCGTCATTGATCCATCCTTCCGGATTGCTGTTGCTGACACCCATGCAGCCGACGAGTGCCGACATGGCGACTGCCGCCGCCGCTACTGCCGTGATGATCTTTTTCATCAGTACGCTCCTAATAGTTTTTTATTACAATAACGGTCTTGCCGTTACTATAACCATACCGTGGTCGAGAACGAGACCTACTTCGCCGCCTTCTTCGCCTTGACGGTTATCGTCTTATCGTCCATATTCTGGACCTCAAGCACGAACCCCGTTTTTTCGCCCTCCCGCTCCAAGTCGGCGGCAAGATCACGGGCGCTGCCGAGATAGCGTACAAGGAATTTCGCCGCATCCCCCAGCATACCCTTATTAAAGACCTTTTTGACATTACGGAACGATTTGGGAAGCTCTTCCTCAAGCGTCAGCTGGTCCTTGAACTTGAGCCCGCTGACCAGCAACGTATACTCGGTGCCGCTCTGCGCTATCTCCTGCCACGACTTCGATATCGCCGAAATGAGCTTATCGTTGACTTTTTCGCCCGCAACACGTTTGAAGCCGCCCTGCACTACGTCCTCATCGCTGCCGCCCATATGGCCGCCCTGCTCGCTGATCTGTGTGCCCGGTATCACCGTACCATCCGCGACATTGACCGCCTTGAGCGAAATGGCGATGCGATAGCTCTTCATCTCGGTCCCTTCTATCATCTTGAAGAACGTCCCGAGCGCTTCGCCGACGATGACGACCTGAGCGCCGGTCCCGACGCCGATCTTCGATATCGCGCCCGCCATTGCGGCCCCGCCAAGCTCGGTAAAGCGGATATTTTCCTTCGCCAGCACCGATTTCAGCATATCGCGGTCGACGATCTTGAAGCCCCGTGCGCTGAGAGCAGCCTCAAGCGCGATATTCATCCCGGTCACTTCGAAATCGTTCTTGTTCTTATCGATCCCGCGCTCCTTGAGTATAACGGCTATCAGCGGGAGATTCGCCTTATCGATAAGAAGACCGAGCGCCTGCAGGTTGTCATGGATCATATCCATGCCCACTTCGGCATTGATCGTTACGGTGTAAAGACCGCTGTCGTTCTTTTCGCTTTCGATCTTGTAATTGGCCACATAACCGCTCGATTTATCGGTGATGTTCTTGCTGATAAGTTCGTTATTCTGCACATTGGCTTCAGAAGTCACATAGCTTCCGACCACTTCCATGACGGCCTTGCGCTGCGCGTCCTGTATGGCTTCGTCGCGGGCAGCGGCAACGCCTCTCCTGCCGACATCACCGACCCCTTCGGACGTGACACGCTTGGTCTTCCCGCCCTTGAACGTCGGATTGCTCCAGCTGTCGACCTTCTTAACGCTGAACGAGCCGTCGATAGCGCTCGCCGACGTCGATGCGCAGGAAATGGATAGAAGCGCTGCGCACACGGCGGCGCCTATGATGAGTACAGTGCGTTTCATGGTTCACTCCTCGTGATTATTTGATCTCGAGCTTATCGAGCATTTTCGACTTCGAATCTATCTTCTGATTGACCGCGTTCACACGAGCGTCGATCTTCGCGAGCGCCGCGGCTATCTTGGCCTCGAGCCTATCGTTCGCCTCGTAGATGCGCTTAAGCGTGGCATACGCGCGCTTTACGTTCGGGTTCTCATTATTATCAGCGAGCACGCTGTCGGCAAGCATCTTTATCGATTCATTGCCGTTCTTTACTTGATTATATCCGTCATTGAGCGCCGTATGGTCGGCCGATGAATCGCTCGATTTCACGAGCAGATCGCCGCCCTTGTCGCCTATCGTACTTGCACGAGCCTCCATCTTGTTCATGGTGCCCGCAGGGTCTTTCTTCACCGACTCATCGCGCTCCTTGAGGAACGAGTTGAGCGAATCGTCACCCTTGCTCGCCGTCTTCACGCTGCCCTTTTCCTCGCCGAGCACGACGCTCGCCGATTCGTTCTTCTTCACATCGGTCTCATTGTTGTCGTTCTTGACGTTGACCTTGCCGTCGTTAACGGCGACCATGGTCGACCCGTCGCTCGCAAGCGCCACCTCAAAATCGGTGCCGCGTACGGCAGCGACCGCCGTCGGTGTCTCCACTTTCATCTCGTCCGAACCGGTGAGCTTGTTCACCTTCAGTTTCATCCCGCCCATGAGCACGCCGAACGAGACGTTCTTTTTATTCTTCGTGTTGATAAGATTGCTGTTGAGCGCTATCACGGACTTCTCATTGATCGTGATGATCGACCCGTCCGCAAGCTGTATCTCGGCTTTCGATGCCGCCGCCGTCTTTACCACATATCCCGCGGGTATCGCCGCGCCGGTTTTCCCGACGGACTTGGTTTTCCCGTCAGCGGAATTGCATGATACCGAACCGCTCACTGATCTAAACATACCGATGGCATCGGCTGCCGAAAGCATACCGACCCCGATCGCGAGTGCCGCAAGTGACAGAATGATCCTCTTTCCCATACCTTCACTCCTTACCTTGATCTATGACCGTTACAACAGCCGCGCTTTACAATACCGCGGATTGCTGTTATAATCTCTCCATGAACGTTCTCAGGAACCTTCGGGCATTCTTCATAGCATACCTGACACTCGCAAGTATAACATTGTTCTATCTTTTAATCAAGGCTCGCGTGCATGTCAATCCGTTCGCTGCCTTTGCCCTCCGCGATATGCAGGGAATTCTCTATCAATTCGCGCTTTTTTACTTCTTCACGCTTTCCCCGATCATAGGCATGGCGGCGCTTATGCTCGCCCGATCCTGCACGATATTCCGCGGGGGCGTCATCGCCAGGACAGTAACGATGGCATCGATAGCGGTCATCGCAGCGGCCTATCCGATCTATATCCGCTATGTGCACGCCTCCACGCTTGATAAGGAATTCCGCGCTTTCGATATCCCCGTCGTAAAGAAATATCTTTCCCCCGGAGGCTTCATAACGCTGGACGCCGGGAAGATCCGTATCGGTACGCGCGACACGAAGGACAGAAAATACGATTACCGCGATGTGACCTATATTCCCGCGGGGGCATCGACGGTATACCATGCAGCATACGGCATCCAGAAACCGGGGGCAGTACTGCTCACGCGCGTGAACGCCTACAGCATCGAGACCGGCGCGTCACGCGACCTTACGGAATTTACCGTGCCCCTCGTCCCCGATGAACGCCCGAACGTCATCGTAGAGAGGACCATTGCCGGCCTGCAATGGCTGACGGACATCCCCAAACGCATCGGAAAAAAAAAGGGCGCCGTTCGCTCCGAGGACCCGGTGCTCTCGAAGATATTCTCACGCTTTTCCGACTCGTTCTTCCTGTTCGATACGCTCCTCGGCTTTCCGCTCATACTCACCATGCGCGATGTATTCACCGCATCGCTTCGCGTCATTCCTTATGCCCAGTTCGTCCCGGTATTCACCTTCGCCATCTTCCTTCTCCTCGCAAGCGCGTATCATCTCATCCATTCGCTCGCGGTGCCGCGGCTTACGTTCCATAACATCGCCTTTGTCGTCATACTATGGCTTCTCTTTCAGGCAGTATTCGCCGGCATCGCCGATGCCGTTGCCCTCCCGGCCATGCTCAAGCGGGCGACAATGCTCCAGATGCTCTTCGGATACGCCGGCATCCTTGCCGGTATCAATCTCATTGCGCTCTTCATCCGGTTCGCTCTTTCATTCTCGACCTATTACCGCCGTGCATCGGCATAAGGGAGCTCATCCATGAATATCGGGCCTATGGAGATCGGCCTCATCGCCGTCGTCGTGCTGCTTCTCTTCGGGGCGCGCAAACTCCCGGAACTTGCGCGTTCTGCGGGCAAGGCAATGACCGAATTCAAGAAGGGCATGCGCGACCTCACCGACCCTACGATAATTGACGCCCCGCCGCCGGTACAGTCCGAACCGCCGGCGCTTGAACAGAATGCGGTACCGCCCGTTCAGAAAAAGGGCGCTCATACAAGGAACGTTCACCGGCGCGTAAAGCATGCCGGGAAAAAGCATAGAAGAAAATAGCGAGGATATCACATGCATTTCGGCCCGCTTGAAGTAGGGCTCATCGCCCTCATCGTCCTGCTCCTGTTCGGCGCACGACGCCTCCCCGATCTCGCGCGCTCCATCGGGCAATCGATAAAGGAATTCCGAAAAGGCGTCAAAGCCGATACGGACAGGAAGGATCCGCGCCGCGTCGGCCGCCGCTGACAGCCCGCAGCGCTCGGCTGTTTTTCTTGACAAAACAGGGCTCGTTCCATAGAATAGCCATGACCACGTAAGGAGTATCGTTTGAAAGTCGCCGTCGTCTACCCGCCGTTCAGGAAGAACGGACAATATCCGCTTCTCTCGCAGAACCGTCAATTCAAATATTCGCGCTCGCTCGAAGTGCGCATCTTCCCCGTCATCATGGGACTCCTCGCCACAAAGCTCAAACTCGCCGGTCACAGCGTCCTCTTCCTCGACGGCATCAATACGCGCATGTCGATGAAGCGCTTCGAGGCGAAACTCGCTGCATTCAAGCCCGATGTGCTATTCCTCGAAACGAAGGCGCCGCTCATGCCTGCCATCTGGGAGTATGTGAACGCGCTTAAGAAGGCGTCGCCAAAAAAAAAGGTCATCCTGCTCGGCGATCACGTCTCCTTCTTCCCGGAAGAATCGCTTGAAAAATGCGCCGCCGATTTCATCATCACCGGCGGCGATTACGATTTCATTGGCGAAGAACTCGTCGCCGCGCTCGAAAAGAACAAACGCTCCTACCCCGGCGGCGTGTACTGGAAAAAAGGTCATTCGGGAAAAGCGAAGCGATACGACCTCGCACGGCTCCCCTTCGTCGATCGCGAGCTCACGCAGTGGCGGTCATACGGCGAGGCATATCTCTATCGCCCGGTCGCGTATATCCTTTCAGGACGCGGCTGCGGCAGGAACGATGAGGCCCCGGGCGTCTGCAGCTTCTGCGTCTGGCAGCATGCGCTGTGGAAATGCACGCATCGGCTCCGCCCCGCCGAGGACGTGGTCGCCGAGATAAAACATCTCGTGGACAATTACGGCGTCAAGGAAGTGTTCGACGACAACGAGAGCGGCTTCGTCTACGATGAGAACTACACCGAAAAGATCTATCACGAAATGCTCAAGGCGAACCTCGTCGGCAAAGTACGCATTTCGATGAACGCGCGCGCGGAAGCGCTCACGGACAAAGTATGCCTGCTCTTGAAAAAAATGGGCGGGCGGCTCCTCAAGATCGGCGTTGAATCGGCGAGCGATGAAACGCTCAAACGCATCAGCAAGAAAGAGACGGTCGCCGAGATCGAGAACGGCATACGCAAGGCGAAGGACTACGGGCTTCGCGTGCTCCTCACCAACATGGTCGGCTATCCGTGGGAGACGGATGATGAGGTCAAGGCGAGCTATGACCGATTGAAGCGGCTCATGTCCTACAAGACGCGCTTCGGCGATTCGCTCCAGGCATCCATCGTTGTGCCGTATCCGGGAACGCCGCTCTACCGCGAAGCGGTACGCAACAAATGGCTCCTGGTGAAACCCAAGGACTACGAAAAATTCGATATGTCCATCGATGTGTTAAAGACGCAGATAGACACGACGACATGGTGCCGGAAATTCTGGGCTATCCAGACGCATCCGATCTATCTCCTCAGGTCGTTCCTCACCATACGATCGTTCTCCGACGTGAGCATTGCGCTGCGCGGTGTCGTTTCGCTCATCGGGCACCTGCGCGATTACTAGACAATATGCCGAAACCGCGCGACTTCAATATCCCCATCATCATGTACCACGAGATAAGTTCCTCACGCGTATCCGACCTCTCCATTACCCCGGCCGCATTCGAGGCACAGCTCATTGCGCTCCGGCGTCTGGGCTTCACGCCGATAACGTTCACCGACCTCGATGCCATACTTTCGGGCATTCAGGAACGCCCGCGGCGGCCGGTGATATTCACCTTCGATGACGGTTACGAGAATTTCAAACGCTCCGCCTTCCCCATCCTCACACGGCATGATTGCCGCGCCGTTGTGTTCATCGTCACCGGTAAGCTCGGGAAAACGAACATCTGGGACAAGGCCAAGAAAGGGATCAGAAGACAACGGCTCATGTCGAAGGACGATATCCGCGAACTCGCCGAAGCGGGCATGGAATTCGGCAGCCACTCGCATACGCATGCCGACTGCACCGCACTCACGTCGAAAAAGCGCGCACGGGAGATACGCGGCTCCTACGAGATCATAAAAAAGATCACCGGGCGTCCCGTTATGGCGTTCTGTTATCCCTATGGCCATCATTCGCGGGAGCTCTGCGACTATATCGAGGTAAAAAGCATGTACCGTTTCGGCGTTGCGATACAAGGTGCGCGGGCACGACGGACGACGAGCGACCGGTATGTGCTGCCGCGCGTATTCGTTAAACCGAATGATTTTCTGATGCGTTTCCTCTGGAAGGTATTTAAACGCGTCTGGTGGAACGTGGATTTCGTGAAGCCCTTCCGCTAGAAGAACCCGAGTATCATGTTCGGCCACACGCCTATGGCCACGACAAGTATCGCGGCGATGAACGCTGCTGCTGTCACTATCTTCGACGGACGATGCGACTGCGCACGAAACGATGCCTCGCCGTTATATGCGTACATCGCCATGATGATCTTGAGATAGTACGCTATCGACAGAAGCGCATTGATAATACCGATGACCGCAAGCCATTCATAGCCGCTCTCGATAAGCCCCTTGAACACATAGAATTTCCCTATGAACCCGGCAAGCGGAGGCAAGCCCGCGTATGATGCGATGAAAAGAACAGCGAGCGCTGCAAGCACCGGTGAACGCGCGGAAAGTCCGTTGAGGCCCATGAGCGTAAGATTCCCGTCATTCTCGTCCGCGATGGCGGTGAGCACGGCGAACATGCCCGCCGATGTGGCCGCATACGCAGCGAGATAGAGCGCCGCCTGCTGCACACCACCCTCAGTAATGAGGACGCTCGCAATGAAGCCGGAATGAACGATAGCCGAGAACGCCAGAAGACGTTTGAGCGAGGGCTGTGCGAGGGCGAGCACATTGCCGACGATCATCGACAGCACGGCGAGTGCGGCGAGCGTATAGAGGAATATCATCCGTTCCCCGCCGGCGATGGTGCTCTGCGACGCGAAGAAGAACCCCGCCACCTTCGCAAGTACGGCGAACGCGGCGATCTTGGGCAGCACGCTCATGATGCCCGTGGACAATACGCTCGAACCCTCGTACGCATCCGGCGCCCAGAAATGGAACGGCACCAGTGCCAGTTTGAACGAGAACCCGATAAGGATGAACAATACGCCGAGATAGAAATACAGGGGATAGGGACTGTTCACTGCGGCATAGCCTACCGCGCGCTCAAGCTCGATCGTATGGGTGAACCCGTACACGAGCGATATGCCGTAGAGCATGAACGCGAGGGCGACCGCACCCATGATGAAATACTTGACCGCCCCTTCGATGCCCCGGGCGCTCGTCCTGTCCATGGCGGCGAGGAAATAGAGCGACACCGACAGCATCTCAAGACCGATGACGATGATAAGGAGATTGCCCGAGCATACCATGACTATCACGCCGGCGAGGGCGGTGAGCAGGAAGAAAAAGAATTCGCTCCCGAACAATTTCCGCCGCTCGGTAAGATACGGTATCGCGAACGCAGTGAAAAGGAATGCGCTTATCACCGCCGTCAGTATCAGTATGATGCTGAGCGTATCGTACATGAACACGCCGCCGAACGCACGTCCGCCCGCGGAACGCACGAACAGGACCAGAGATGCGGCGAGGGAGATGAGCGTGAGCACCTGCGCGATACGCGTTCGGGACTGAGCCTTCAGTATCCCGATAAAAAGTACGCTGAGCGCACCGGCGCCGAGCGCCGCAAGCGGCAAGAGTTCCGCAACACGCATGTATGCTCCTTGTCGATCTTCAGAGATTACGGACAGCGTCGCCGTCTATCTCGATGTGCCGCTTCATCATCTTGATATTATCGCCGCCGTAGCGCTTGATGAGCGCGTTGACGATCTCCACCGCGACCGCCGCCTCGCAGACGACACCCGCCGCGGGCACCGCGCAGACATCCGAACGCTCCGTCGTTGCAAGCGTCGTTTTCTTGGTCCTGATATCAACGCTTTTGAGCGGCTTCATGAGCGTCGGTATCGGCTTCATCGCCGCGCGGACGATGAGGTCCTCGCCGTTCGTCATGCCGCCTTCGATGCCCCCCGCATTGTTCGTCTCGCGGAAATACCGCTTGCCCTCTTCCGAGTAATTTATCTCGTCGTGCATCTGCGAGCCGAGCATTCTCGCCGCGGAGAACCCGAGCCCCACCTCCACGCCCTTGATCGCCTGTATGCTCATGAGCACATACGCCATGCGCGCATCGATCTTATCGCCCCAGGTGGAATACGTGCCCAAGCACATGGGTATGTTCTTCGCAATTATCTCGATGACGCCGCCGACCGTATCGCCCTGTTTCGCGGCCAGATCGATCTTTTTCATCATGGCGGCTTCCGCATTCCTGTCGCGGCAGCGCAGCGGCGACGCTTCGACCGTGTCGACGAATTTCTTGAAATCCTTTATCGCACCCTTCGCACGTATGCCGCCGAGCTCGACCGTATGTGAATGAATGGCTATCTCGAAATAACCGAGTATCGTCTTTGCAAGACCGCCCACAGCGACCCGTATCGCCGTCTCCCGGGCCGATGAACGCTCGAGCACATCGCGGATATCGTCGGTCTCATATTTGAGCGAGCCGATGAGATCGGCATGTCCCGGGCGGGGGACGGTGAATTTCTCGACCTTTTTCCCTTTCCAATGCTCCCAGTCGCGGTTCTGTATCTGCAGCGTAACCGGCGCACCGGTGGTGCGTCCATTGCGTATGCCGCCGAGAAAGAGCACCTGATCGCTCTCTATCTTCATGCGCGCCCCGCGGCCATGACCGCATTGACGGCGCTTGAGATCGATGTTTATCTCTTCCTCGCTTATCTCCACACCGGCGGGAACGCCCTGGATTATCGCCGTAAGACACGGCCCGTGCGATTCGCCGCTCGTGATATATTTGAACATGGGAACTCCTCGATGCTGCCTACGGCATTATAGCAAATCTGGCCGGGTAGTCAATGCACACGACGAGCACAACAGCACACCAATAGTCCCATCTATCTTGACACACTCCCGCCGACGCTCACATATGGAAGCGATCATCGATCGTCCCCGACCCCGTCTCGATGTTCGCCTCTACATCCTCGTATCGATCGCAGCGGCGATCAATGTCGTCGCCGTACTCCTTGTCGCGCTTTTCGCAGCACCCGGGATATCCGTGCCGCGGCTTTTTGAGAAGGCCGTACGCAGCCGTGGACCGGATTATCAGCAGACGATAGAATCGTTCAGCACCGAACCCGTACCGAGCGGTTGGCGAGCCGAATACGGACGAGTGAATTCATTCGGCGATAGCGCGTCCGTTCTTATTTTTTGTACCATCCCGGTCTCTTATTCTTCGCAAACCATGACCGGATGACCTTACCGCTTTCCGTCATCGTTGAAGAGCGGTCCTTCACATTCATATCCTCCGGACACTCGGCATCCCATCCGTGCCAGCTGCGGAACGCATGGTACGCCCAATCCCAATTGTATTTCTCAAAAATGTCGATGCAATCGGCGATATAGCGCGCGGCACTCCCGTCGGGCGCCCATCGTATGCAGCTGAACTCTCCGACGAACATATGAACGCCGTATCGCTTCTGGAATTCGATGACCGGAAGCAGCGCTTTCTCGAGCGCCGCTTTATCCCAATAGACGCCGCCCACGGTTCCCGGATACACCGCTCCGACCTTGTATCCCAATATCCCCTGATGCGTGATATCGACCGGCTGATACATGTGCGGGCTATAGACGATATTGGACATCGGCAGCGGCTTCAGTGAAATGAATCCGATGGGATTCCCGCCGACGGCGCCCTCGATGATAATGGTCGTTGCCGGATCGATGGTGCGGATGGCTTTTGCCGTCGCGATCGTCAGCTCGTTCCACCGCATGACGCCTTCACGCCAGTCGTTCATCGGTTCGTTCGCCAGATCGTAGCCCGACACGACGTCGGAATCTTTATAGCGGGCCGCCAATCGCTTCCAGCAGTCGATGAACCGCGCCTGGCTCGATGCGCTCGAGAAAAGGCCGTACTGCGAGGCGCCCATCATATCGAGCACCACATACATGCCGTATTTTTTCGCAAGCGAGATAAGCGTATCGATCTTTTCTATCTCTTTATTGAAGATCGCATCAAAATCCTTCGAATGCAGCCCATCAGGAAAAACATCGTGGTCCCATCCGCCGATATTCCAGCGAATACAGTTGACATTCCATTCCGAGAGCGTTTTCACGTTCTCTTCGGTAATGGGGTCGAACATCATGACGCCGCGCAACGCGGGAAGATCGTGTCCTTTTTCATTCGCAGCGCCGGCAAAGCCCGCCGCCTGGTCCGTCGAGAAAGTTTCGATGACACGGATTTCGATACGATCGAAAACGATCGTCCCGAGCGCCTGGTCGAGCCCGATGCGGAAGATTATCTTATCGCACTGCTCGCCCTGCATCTCGCCGTAGAAACTGATATTCGTCCAGCCGAACGTCCCTGAGGGTATTGTTGTGTGAAGGTAGGACGCCGCTCCGGAGCGGAACAACTGAAAGAGAAACCGCGAACCCGTATACGCGGGGTTTATTTTCGTAATGTTCTCGCCGCGGATACGCGCCGAAACGACTATCGCTTTTTTATGCACCATCCCCGGCGGGATCTCGGTGTCGATCAGCGCCGGTATATCCTGATTTGTCCTGGTTATCTTCAATCCGCCTTCAGGCAAAAACGAACAGGCGTCGAACGCCGCCGATCCGCTTTTCCCGTGCCAGCGCTCCCTCACCGAATTTTCATTGGTAAACCGTTCGGAAAACAGAACGGTATCCGCCGTCAGTGCGGCGCACAGCACGAATACGATAATAAAAATAGAACCGGGAAGCCGACTCGACACTGCTTTTTTCATTTCAGTTCTCCATACTTAACGTTACCTCAACAATACGATGAAACAGTCGATGTGTACATACAGAAACCGGTACACTTCATGCACGATTCGGTTTTTCTTTTCCGATATATACCGATATTTTCCGTTTCGTCCGTATCGGTACGATAAGCACCGCGCTATACGATATTCCCATAGAGATCATGCTCGTTCGCATGATCGACCGTTACCGCAACAAGATCGCCCGGCTTTACATCGCCCGAACGCGGCGCGATGACGAAGCCGTCGACCTCGGGCGCGCTCTGCCATGAACGGCCGGTCATCTCTTTCTCGGTGACCGATTCGACGAGCACTTCCATCGTGCGGCCATTGTAGCGGGATAATCGCTCCTCGGAAATGGCGAGCTGCGCATGCATGAGCTTCTCACGGCGGTCCATCGCCTCCGCCTCATCGGCTTTCTCGAGACCGAGCGAAAGCGCGTCGGTGCCCTCTTCCTCGGAATACACGAATATCCCCATGCGGTCGAATTTCGCCTCGTGAACGAGCTCCATAAGCTCGTTGAACTCATCCTCACCCTCGCCGGGGAAACCGACGATGAACGATGTGCGAATGACGCTCTCGGGATTGCGCTCACGTATACGCCCGATAAGCGAGAGGATATCGTCGCGGGAACCCCATCGGCGCATGTTCTTGAGGATGCCTGCGTTCACATGCTGGAACGGAATATCGAAGTACGGCAATATTTTTTCATCGGAGAAAAAAGCATCGAGCATGGCATTATCGATAAGGGCGGGGTTCTGATAGAGCACCCGTATCCATCGTATGCCGTCGATGCCGGCAAGCCCTTTCAGCAGTTTCGGGAGCATGCGCTCGCCGTAATTATCCTGTCCGTAATACGTCGTTTCCTGCGCGATGAGGTTCAGCTCTTTCGTACCGATCGCCGCGTATCCGCGCGCCTCGTTCATGATGTTCTCGATAGTGCGGCTCCGGTATTTCCCGCGAATGAGCGGTATGGCACAGAAGCTGCACGTGGAAAAACAGCCGTCGGCTATGCGTATGAACGCGCTCCCCTTGCCGCCGGTATGCACACGCGATCCGGGATGTTCCTCATACGTTTCCGGTGCAGGCGTGATATGCGTCGTCCCGGCATCGACCGCCTTGACGATGTTGGAGAGATTATTCGTGCCGATGAAGGCATCCACCTCGCGGAGCGCGATGGTAAGGTCCTCGCGATAGCGCTGCGGCATACAGCCGGTGGCGATGAGCCGCTTGCATTTCCCGTGCTGACGGAAAACACCGTAGGACAATATCTTATCGATGGCCTCTTTCTTCGCATCACCGATGAAGGCGCAGGTATTGACGATGATGACTTCCGCTTCTTCCGGTTTCACCGTGAACGTATGACCGGCCTTCTCGAGTATGCCTATCATCATCTCGCTGTCGACGGTGTTCTTCTCGCAGCCGAGTGTTTCGATATAAATAGTCTTCATGATCGGGCGCATACTATCATGGAATGACGGATTATGCCACTGATCGCGGAACGAGGTCTCGCCGACGAAGTATTATTGCATTCCTATCGCCGAAACAAAAAACCGCAGCTTACTCTGAGCACCACACGTCATTGGCTCGAGTGGTTGGGGTCGTATTCCCGCCAATAAGCCAGATCTTTTCATCAAATGCGACCGCCGCATGGCGATAGCGCTTCGCGAACGCGGGGAAAGCAAGGACATTCGTCCATTGTATCCCGTCCGGTGACAGCCACACGTCATTCGTACAGCCCGCGGCCCCGAAAGACGGATGATATCCCCCGATGAGCACTATGCGATTATGAAAGACAGCGCCGTAAAACGATGAGCGCGTAAAAAACGGAGCAGTTGCGACTGCCTGCGTCCAATTTGTCCCGTCTGGTGATGACCAGACATCTCTATAATAAGGACCGGCGCCGCTTCCCGCGATGAGCCAAAGTTTTTCGTTATGCACAAGCAGCGAGCACCCATTGCGGATATCGAATGGCGCGCCGTCATTCGCTGCATTCCAATTCGTGCCGTCCTTCGAATACCAAACATCATTCGTCAGGTCCGAGGGATTATTATTGTTCGTCGAGCCGGCAACGACCCACATGCAGTTATTGAACACCGCAGCCCCGAACTGAAATCTCCGGATGAACGCGGCCTTCTGTTTCGCACATACCCACGACACACCATCGCCAGAATACCAAACGTCATTGGTAACGTCAGTTATTCCAGCCGGTTCGAAAAGCCCGGCGATGATCCACATTTTCCCGTTGAAAACGAGGCATGCATGCCGGGTGCGGCCGGTGAATGCCGCCGACGCCGTCGCCGGAGTCCAGGCAATGCCGTTCGGGGAGCTCCATACATCGTTCAGACATGCAGCCCCATCGTACCCGCCGATAAGCCACATCTTACTGTTGTAAACAACGACGGAATGACCGCCGCGGGCGCTGAACGCTGCAGCGGCGGTCTTCACTTGCCAGTTCGTCGCACCGGTAAATATCGCCGAGGGATCGTACGGGTTCAAACGGCCTTTCGGCTGGGCTATGCATCCGATAGCGCCGAGCAGCATGCATACAGCACCGATAGCGACACCAAGAGCAATAGATCTTCGTTCCATCGTATCCCCCTCACCAACGCCAAGTGAATGCAAGTGATGCACCGTCTAGCGCCCCATTCTCCGCGAACACCGGCGATACCGATGGAAGGATCGATGCGTCTTTCATTGCGGGTACATCCGGTATAAAAAACCACCACACGGCGAGCGCTGCTGCGACACCGTACAGGGAATAGGCGATGATGTTCTCGATATTGCCCGCCGTTATCATCCCCTGATAGGTCGTGTATTTCGTATCGTATACACTGAGCGCCCCGCCGCTTTCCGTCATATAGGTGCTGGCATAGTAGCTCTCGGCACCGCTCTGCTGCAGCGCCCCGAGTATATTAAGCGTCCCGCCCGCAGCGAGCGCCCCGGCCGTCGAGAACAATACCGTCCATTTCAATGTACTCCATTCCGTTCCCCCGGCTGCCGTCCGTATCGTCGTCTTTGCCCCCGCGGTCTTGTCTTCTTTCTTCGTTTCCGATGCGACGGGTTTCACCTCTTTTTTCGGCTCCGTTCTCGGCGGGTCCGCCAACCCGCGCTCCCTGCGCTTCTGCAGAAGTTCGCGCTGATAATCCGCCACTTTCCATTTCAGATTGTTGACGATACGATTGATGGCTTCATCGGCATTCTCTATCGCTGGGAATTTCTCCTTCGTCGAAACGACGATCTGCGCCGTCTCGATGTTCGCCATGCTTACCTGAATGATGAACACGCTGCCGAGCTTGGAGAGGGAACCGTAGAGCATGTATTCCATATTGAGCAGACGCCCGATCTGCACCGCGCAGGCGCTTTCGGTGCAGCCGCTCATCTGCAGCTGCTGTTCTTTCATGATACTGTTCATATTGTTGCGGTCGAGGACCTCGAACGCCCCGCTGTTCACCGTCTCGCCGCGGAACATCTCGCCGACCACCTGTGCGTCGGAGGCGCTTACACCGGCCGCAGTGAAATCGAGTACGCCGATACGCGGCTTCCTGTCCTGCGCGAACAACGAAAGACATATGACGGGAATAAAGAAACAAAGATGGATTGAACGCATACGTCCGCCTCCTCGATCATATCTCCTATGTACTCCCCGCAGTATACAGGATAAATTCTTCAGTGTCAATTCTACGCACGGCTGAGTGTGTGACTTTCTATTGCGGCAACGCAGCGAAATAATTGCAAATGGCTATGGTTAGCCAGACACGAATTTCACTAATTCCCACGAATTATTCGTGTTTATTCGTGCAATTCGTGTCTATCCCTCTTAATTCGGCGTTAATCGATCAGTATATTTCACCTGCAAAAAAATTCACTCACCACGGCTGAAGAACAAGACCGATGTTGCGCCGGCGACCGATGCGGAAGCACCCGCCGCGGACAATGCGCCGCTCTTTTCATCGCGGCGGAAAACGCTTATGCTGTCGGACTTCTGGTTCGCCGCAACGAGTATTTTCCCGTTCTGTGAGAGCGCGAAATCGCGCGGCCACAGACCGCCGGACGGCGTCGTGCTTATGAATGTCATTGCCCCGTCGGCGGCGAGCGAGAACAAGGCTATGCTGTCATGCCCGCGCGTTGAGGCGTAGAGGAAATTCCCGTCCGCCGAAACCCGTATCGATGCGCCGCTCATATCGGGCGTTACTGTTTCGGTTATCGTGCATTCGGTCTGCACGCGTGCCAGCGATGCGTTCTCATACCGATACCTGTCCACGGTGCAGTTAAGCTCGTTCACCGAGTACACTATCCTCTTCTTCGGGTGCACGGCGAGCCAGCGGACACCGGCACCGGGGGCGCATTCGGCGAACGGCGCGGTATGCGGCGTGAGCGTACCGTCATCCGTCAGGCGATAAAGGAATATCTTATCAAGACCGAGATCGGCTATCGCGACGATGCCGTCGGGAAAAACGGTGGCGCTGTGGCAATGCGGCGCCGTCTGGCGTTTCGGATTGGGGCCCTTGCCGCTGTGCTGTATCACGCATGACGGTGCAAGCACTTTCCCGTCGGAAGCGAGCGGCAGCACGCCGACCGAACCGCCGGAATAATTGGATGCGATGATGAACTTCCCGTTCGCGCTGAAGCCGAGATGACACGGCCCCGCGCCGCCGGACGATTCCGCGTTCATGAACGTAAGCGCCCCGTTCTCGCCGACAGCATATGCCGATACGCTCCCGCCGGGCTTCCCGTTGAACTTCGCCGATTCGCCGACGGCATAGAGTGTCTTCCCGTCGGGTGAAGCGAGCGTGAACGATGGTCGTTCACAGGCGGTAAACCCTATCGTCGAGATCGCCCCCGATCCATTATCGATGCGGAACATGTGTATGCCGGACTTTTCTCCAGCGACACTATTGCCGATAGCGAGGAATGAAGTCATGGATGCGCCTCCGGCCGCGGTAAGCGAAGGCACGATAGAACCGGCGAGGGCTATCGACGATGCTTTTGCCGCAGCGTTGAAAATAAAATCCCTGCGTGAAATGGTCGCCATACCAGTGAGTATACCATGAATATTCGGAAAGCGCTATGCAGAGAACGCAACCCGAATGTCCGGATAAATAAAGAGAACCACAGAGATGATACGATTTTGTCAAGCGAGGATAATTGTGATATCCTTAATT